>CAJLAN010000069.1 GCA_905204635.1 uncultured Collinsella sp.
CAGCTCGGCCGCCATACCCGCGTTGAGGGGAACAGAAGCGGCACCTGCATTGCAAATCGCACAGGCGAGCCTTGCCGCCAGAGCGGTCGACATATGTCCGTCGGCATTCAGCCACTCGGCAGCCTCTTGCGCCGTCGATGCCGAGCTATCAAACCCCGCATCATAAAGAACGGGAAGGACAGCCTGACGAGCTGCATCGCTCGCCCACGCCAAGTCCGTCGCAACCTTTTGATCGGAGCCGGCTTTATCGGTAACAGTTGCCGAAAAGAGCTGGTATGCATCGTATTGCGTCGCGACGTCGCCGCCAATCGTGATGGCTCCGGCATCGGCAGCACGGGCCGTCTCGGGCGACGCTGCAAAAGCGAGGATAGTCGTCATGGCCACCATCATGACGGTCAACAAGCGGCGGTGCAGTTTACTCACGGCGACCATCTCGATCAAGACCACGGTGGCGACGAGCATGCATCCACGTCGCGGCAAAACACAACAGCGAAGCGCCGGCAAGATATGTCATAGTCAAGCCAGCCCCGCCCGCCTCAGGTAGCGTAGTCGAGTACTTGTTGGTAAAGGTCGGCGGATTCTGAGAGCCATCGTTATAGGTAACTAGGGCGTCGAGCTGGTCCGTGCCATTAGTTACCTTAACCGTGACGTTGTACACGGTCCTGTCATAGGTGATGTGATCTTTAACATGGTCGACGGCGCCCTCGGGCTCGACCTCGGAGATGGTGTAGGTATAGGTTCCCTCCTTGTTGTACTTGACGTCAAAGGAGACATTTCCCTTGTCATTATTGGTCACCGCCTGGAGCACTTTGCCCTCGGCGTCCTTGAGCGCGAACGAGAACTGACCTTCCCTGAAGGTTCCGCCTTTAAGGACTTTATTTGCTTTTATCGTCGCCTTGCCTTCAAGGGGCGCGTCATACACCCAAATCTCTGCATCTGACGTTATCTCCGTATTGGCATCAAGCAGAGATTTCGCCCTGTTCATGGCTTGCTCGTATTGCTCGTCGGGCGCGTTGCCCTTGAGCAGAATCCATGTTGGTTGGGCGGCGCGATATCCAGGAGGCGCCGTCGTCTCCTCGAGGCAGTAAAGCCTGCAGGAAGCCATGGCGTCCGAACTCGTTCCCGAACTCGTTCCAAAAGTCACACTTCCGTCAGAACCAGTCTTTTTGGTAGAAAACTCCGTCTTTGCGCCATCAACGCCGGCACTGTCCTGCGCCTTATCCATGTCAATCGCATAGAGTGTGAACGTAGCGTCAGCCAACGGCGCGGTAACGTCCTTTTCATCCACTTTGTGGACCACAATGCCGTGCCCCGTTCCGCCTCCCGATGCGCCGGCATCTATGTCATATTCACGTTCGTGTTTCACATACCCGCCTGCAACACCTTCAAGCTGTGCCTCGTTGGAAAGGGAAACTGTACCAGACTCACCGGACAGAACTTCATATTCGACTTTCAGGTATTTCTCATCGGGAAGCCTCAACGTCAATCGCTGCTGCTTTCCAGCACCCTCGCCAATCGAGTCAAGAGCCGCCCCGTATTTTTCTTTTGTCAGCACACGCCAATCGCCGTCATCGCTCTCAGATACGCTAAGCGACGAGGGGATAAACGTGCACTTAGAATCCATCACATCGAACAGATCGAGGTAGTCGGTTCCGACCTTTAAGTCTAGTGCCGATTCATTAACGAAAATCGTGTAGTGAATTCGTTTGCTATTACTTACCGACGTACCGGTCTTTGACAATACGTCGTTCTTGATCTGTACGGTATCAGAGCCCGCCTTAAATACTTTATCACCCGAGCTCGCACTCGCCGAGTTCGTAAGCTCGCCGAGGTTCTTTGACGTGTCGACCACTGACCTCTTGACAGCAGTTGCATACGTCAGCTTCACATAGCCTGTATTGTTACCCAGCTTTTCCGTTGGAATCGAAAACGTAACCTCTCGACGATCAACGGCAGGCGTCAACAAGACACCCGAAGCCTCGGTTTTTTCTCTCTCATGTTCCCATTCGTGGCCGGGCACCGCCGCCCCGTAGGGATTTGAATACAAAGAATATTTTGCCGAGCCGGGAATATAACTCATTCCCTTAGGAAGCTCATCTTTGACAACGACATCCTTGCCATTGAGCCTGCCTGCGCCATAATACTCACCGGCAGGCGTCTTAGCTCGATTGGCATAGACAGTCCAGTCGACAATCCACGCACCTTTGTCGTTCGAGCCATCCACTGATTTCCAGTCAAACGTCTCATCCCACCGTGCTTGCGAGCCGTCTTCATTTATTTTTACACTCTTCTCAACCGAAGGCTCCGTTTCGTCTTCAACGTAGTAAAAAACGAAATCAGAATAGCCGCTAAACCCGTCGACAGAGGCGAAGTTGGAGTACCAACCAGGAAGTGCGTCGGTCACCGTTTTATACGTAATAACCACTTCAGGGGACTTATCCAGCGCTTCTTTGACTTTATCCGTAATGATTATTCGGATATTGCAGTTATGCTTGTTGCTGCCTTGTGACGGATCTGCGCCTCCCTCAAACTTCCAATCGGTGTTTTGGTCCAATTCGGTGTCCCCGATGACAACTACATGCGATTTACCGTCAGTAGTATCCGGCCCCATAGTCTGCTTCCAAGCCGCCAGCATGGTATCTTTGATAAGAACAGATGTTGGGTTTTTCGCATTTACGTAATCACGGAGCTCTACGCGTAATTGCCAAGTTACTTTTCCGGTCCGAGATGCCCCATCCGGATTAAGCAGTGTTTTACTAATGGTCTTGCCCGTCCAAGGACGGATGTAGTATGCGGTGCTTTCACCAGAGGGCAGACCGGAGTCTTCTTTTTTCACACTTGCCGTGTTACTAACTTTTTCGTAGGAATTCTTATCTTTCAGCTTAGTTTGATAGACGATGCAATAGGTCGCATACCGGTCGGCCTCGTTTGGATTAAACGTATAGTTAAATGAATCCCCCGAATCGCTCAGCGTTCCCCCATCAATCTTTTGTTTTTCATCGGCGGTCTCTCCCTTGTAGACCGTGTAGCTGCCAATATAATCTTGCTTGTCATCGAGCTTGTCAGTAAAGGTGTAGCCAGACATATCGGCCTTGAGAGATCCCTTGTTGAGCACAACCTTCCAAGTGATGACAGATGATGTTCCGGAGCCAGCCTCTTTTTGGATCATGTCGTATTGAAACGGTTCCGACGCCCCCTTAATCGTAGGAGATTGTTGGGGATTTGCTTTTCCCCAGGTTGCTTGCACACTATTCCTACCTTGCGTGGGCGTGCCATTAGAAAGAGACAAGTTCTTGCTAACTGTCGTTTCGTAGGTAACGGTATGGTCGCCCTGAGAAAGGTTACCTAGCGACAACGTTGCAGTTCGCTCTTCGATGCTCACGGACGGACCAAGAGGATTTCCATCGAGCTTGAAGCTGCTTTGGTCAAAGTCCAGGTAGTCGCCGAGTGTATCGACCAGCTTTACATCCGTTGCATGCGACCTAACACTTAGGTTAATAGTCCAAGTTATCTTGGCAATTCCAGTACTGCTATCTTGTGAAAAGACACCTGATTTGGTTCCCCCAACCGCGCCATCTCGGATCTCAATCGGCACAGCTTCGCCAGCGCCTGGAAATGTCAGTTCGACTTTTGTGCCGTCATCTACATCTTTGCCTTTAAGCACAAACTCAAAATAGACCCGCACGTAGAGCGAAGAGGGATGACCGCTGAGATAACTGGCATCGTAATTAAAAACGACCTTGTTATCTTTTATGCACCAAGTTCCCATCCTTTGCGCATTCTCGGTATCGTCCGTCCTTAAGACACCGCCCGCGTTGTCCTTCACAGCAACCGAGTCGGGAAAGGTATAAATCGCCTCAAGCCTTTCAGATGTTGGCCCACAATTCTCATGAAAACGAGCTTCCATAAAACCGTAAATTGTATCGGCTGTCGTAATCGAGGGTGAGCCCTCTTTACCGAGAGGCTGCTGACGATCCTTATCGGCATACAGCCCGACCGTAACGTCCGCCGTATTCTCATCAATCGCAATCGGCGTTGGCGTCGTTGCATCCTCGGCGCGCACGGGGGATGCGCCGTGAAAAACTGCGGCGGTGAGGCTAATCAAAATGAAGATCAGGGCCGCCATACCAAGCGACCGCGAGCGGTGTGCGTCCATAGTTGTCCCTTAATTCCTACAACACAGTGTGGAATACGGCGAATCGTCGGATCGAACACAAGCCCCAACATCTACGAGAACCTACCTAGCACATTGCAAGAACCCATTGGGGACAACTTCTAAGACGGTTCGTCTATGCCACAATGCATAAAATACAATATAGATAACAGTCATGTAAACCGCTGGTAAAGAGGTCTTTTAATGTAATACCAGTTGATATTTATCTGTTAACGGTTTTGTATCAAAGCGGTTATATCCTGTGGAATTATGTATATGTTTAAACAACTTTACTTTGGCTGGAAAGCCGCTCGGGGGATAACCTCCTCCACCGTGGTGCAAAGTAACCTGTCCCCTTGCACCAAAAAGGGCGCCGACCATTGCGGTCGACGCCCTTTCTTATTGGCGGTTATAAGCCCCAGCGCTTATTTGTTGACCTGGCCGGCGCGGACGGCAGCCTTCTTGCGGTCGGTGGCGTTGAGCAGACGCTTGCGCAGGCGGATGTTCTTGGGAGTGATCTCGACCAGCTCGTCGTCGGCGATATACTCCAGCGCCTCCTCCAGCGAGAAGGTGCGGGGCGGCACCAGCTGCACGGAGATATCGGAGGTCGAGGAACGCTGGTTGCCCAGGTTCTTGGTACGGGCGATGTTGACGACCATGTCGCCAGCCTTGCTGCGCTCGCCCACGATCATGCCCTCATAGCACTCGGTGCCCGGCTCAACAAACAGCTGACCGCGCTCCTGCAGCGTACCCAGAGCGTAGGCAACGGCCTTCTCGGTGGTCATGGAGATCATGGCGCCGTTCTGACGGTTACCGATCTCTCCGGCATAAGGACCATACTCCAGGAAGGTGTGGTAGAACACGCCCTCGCCGTGGGTGACGTTCATGATGCGGTTCTTAAGGCCCATGATGCCGCGCGTCGGGATCTTGAACTCGAGGTGCGTCACGATGCCCGAGGTGTCCATGCTCGTCATGATGCCGCCGGAGGTACCGAAGACCTCAACGACCTTGCCCGAGTACTCGTCTGGGCACTCGACGACGGCCTGCTCAACAGGCTCCATCTTGTTGCCGTTCTCGTCCTTCTTAAACAGAACGCGGGGACGGCCGACCTGGAACTCAAAGCCCTCGCGGCGCATGGACTCCATCAGGACGGACAGGTGCAGGATGCCGCGGCCCGAGACCTCGACGCCGCTCTTGTCCTCGAGCTCCTCGATCTTCATGGTCACGTTGTTCTCGGCCTCGTTGAACAGGCGCTCCTTGAGCTGACGGGCACCCACGATGTCGCCGTCGCGGCCGACGAGCGGGGAGGTCGAAGCCTCAAAGACGATGGACAGGGTCGGCGGGTCGATCTCGATGGGCTCGAGCTCGACGGGGCTCTCGGGATCGGTGTAGACATCGCCGATATCGGTGCGGTCGATGCCCACGACGGCAGCGATGTCGCCGGCGCCGACTTCCTGGCACTCAGTGCGGCCCAGGTAGTCGAAGGTAAAGAGCTGCTTGACGGTAGCGGTGGCGCTGGAGCCGTCGTTCTTGACAACCAGGATCTGGTCGCCCTGGTGGATGGTGCCGGAGTACACGCGGCCGATGCCGATGCGCCCGACAAAGTTGGAGTGGTCGATGGTCACGCACTGCATGGCCAGCGGGGCGTTCTCGTCAACCTCGGGCGCGGGCATGTCGTCGATGATCATATCGAGCAGCGGATACATGTCCATGTTGCCGTCGTTGGGATCAAGACGGGCAAAGCCATTCATGGCGCTGGCGTAGACCACGTGCTCCATGGCGAACTCAAGCTGGTCGTCGGTGGCGCCCAGGTCGGCCATAAGGTCGAGGCAGTCGTTGTAGGCCTTCTCGGGGTTAGCACCCGGACGGTCGATCTTGTTGATGACGATCATGATCTTGAGGCCGGTGTCGATAGCGTGACGCAGCACGAAGCGGGTCTGGGGCATGGGGCCCTCAAAGGCGTCGACCAGCAGCAGGGCGCCGTCGGCCATACGCAGTACGCGCTCGACCTCGCCGCCAAAGTCGGCGTGGCCCGGAGTGTCGATGACGTTGATCTTAACGTCCTTGTACTCGATAGAGATGTTCTTGGCGAGAATCGTAATGCCGCGCTCGCGCTCCTGGTCGTTGGAATCCAGGACGCGGTCCTCGACCTGCTGGTTGGCACGGAAGGCGTCCGTGGCACGCAGGAGCTTGTCGACCATCGTCGTCTTGCCGTGGTCGACGTGAGCGATGATGGCGATGTTCCTCAGATTGTCTACGCGCATGTAGTTCCCCTATCTTCTATCTATATACAAACGGCACGCGTATGCGACCCGCCCAGCAACACAACGCTCGGCGGGAATATTGAGCCTTTTACCGAAAACTCGTTTATTTTAGCGATTTTAGATAAGAGGGGTTTCCTCACCTGCAGGTTCAGGGTCGCTCCACATAAAACCATCGCCGGCGCCCACACCCTCGTACAGTACGTATGCCGAAAAACCGCTCTCGAGCGTCGTCTCGAAAAAGCTCACGAGCAAGGCGTCGTGGTAGCCGCCGTCAATCTCGACGCAGCCGGTATAGCCGATGGCATAGCGGGCGATACGGCCCAGGCCCTCGTCCTTAAGACCCATCTTGTGCTCGGAGATAAAGTTGGTGGCCGCCTCCAGGCATGCCTCTTCGCCGTCCTCGTCGAGCGCCGCCAGATATCGGTTGGAAGCGGCGTCCTCAATTGCCACGACCACGCCGGGGTTTTCGCCGGCGGCAAGGTCGTCCAAGAACGCGCCGATCAGATCGCACACCATGGCGTCGAGCTCGGCGGAGACGTTACCGGCGTCCTGCATATCCTGTGCCATCTTTAGACCTTCCCATCGAGTCTGGCGTCATTACAGTTCTTGTGCCTCGGCGGCGATCTTAGCGGCAGCGTCGCGGGTGCGCATCATATCCATCGCGCGCTTGTCGAGCACCTTGATCTGACTGGTCAGCATGACCGCATCGACCACGCCCCAGATCACCAGGCCCGTAGAGATCGAAAACCCAAGCGCACCAACTGTACCACGAAGGCGCGAGCAGATTGCCGCGACAAGGGCGGAGACGACAACCATCTTGATAAACGAGCCGCGGCGTTCGCGAAGCGTGCGGGCCTGCGTCACATAGGCAATGCGAGCCGCCTCAGAAGCCTCCGAGCGCATCTGGGCCTCGCGCGCAATGGCCGCTGCCTCAGCCGACATACCGCCGGTCATCAGCGAACGCTCCACATCCTGGCCGCCCCGCATTTAGAAGTCATCGGGGGAGAGCGTATGGACGAACTCGTCGAACTTCTCGAACTCTTGCTCGTCGTCAACTTCCTCGGCATGGGCAGAAACGGTGCCCAGGCGATTCATGATGTCGTCCTCCACAAACATGGGGGCATTGCTGCGCACGGCAAGGGCAATGGCATCACTGGGACGGGCATCGATCTTGCGCTCGTCACCATCGGCCAGTACGACGATCGTCGCGTAGAACACCGGCGGCTCGGCGCGAACGATCTCGATGCGCTCGAGCTTGGCGCCCAGGGCGCCAACAGTATCGAGCAACAGGTCATGGGTAATCGGGCGCTCGGCGCGGCCGCTATCGATGCCACGGGCTATTGCCTCTTTACGGCATTTGCCCTGCTCGATCAGC
>CAJLAN010000070.1 GCA_905204635.1 uncultured Collinsella sp.
CCCGCCGCCGAGCCTCGGGTGCCAGTCCTTCTTCTTGAACTGGGTGCAGAAGACGGTCGAGGCCGTGCCGCACCTCAGCTCAATCAGCTCCAGCAGCATCGACCTGAACTCAGTGTCCGGCTTGTCCAGAAGCCACTCGTCGACCACGAGCAGGCCGAACGCGCCGTACTTGCGGACGAGCTTGCGCTCGACACCCGGTCGGATTAGCCTTCCCCACTGGCGCCTCAGTATCCGTTGAATCGATCCAAACCACCATACTGGTCATGGACGTGTCCGTATCGGGCATACGCGTCTCGACCGCAGCGTTTTGCCCCACAAGCGCTACCACCGGGGTTCCTTCGGCGCCAATAGTCTCGCCCACATAGCCGATCAGCTCCAAATGATCAGCATCGAGCAAAGCCCGGCCAGCACCCGAGACGACCGGCCATGACGGTAGCGATGTCCATAAACAGGCTTTCCGCGCGAGCGACATAAGAAGGCCCGCCCTGCAAAACGTATAGATAGGCCATAGCAACAAGCAAAATATAACGACGACGATGGTTTAACAAGACAACAGATATGACCGTTCCGATCCTCAATACGAACCAATAAGCCACATGGGAGAATGCGAAATTCACTGTTGACAAGTCTACATACCAGCTAATATAGCAAATAAGAACGCAAATTATAATAAAATCCACTAGCAGCCCGTCGATGGGAATCCAAAAGAGCGGCACATAACGCAGGAATCCAAAGACAGAGACAAGAAAAACTATTAGATACAGATGTAGCTTCTGGTCCAACGCATGCAAAGCCGGAAGTATAAAGGGCAGCAAAAATACAAGCCTTCGATTGAAGCTATCTGTTAAACAGCCTTGTTTATGGAGTATTCGACTTTCCCCGCAACAAACCAGATTGTTATGGCAGCAAAGCAGCCGACCGTAGTTCTTCCAATTGGATAGAAAAAGATATTGTAGAAAAAACTAATAATACCTCGACCTAGAACCGTTCGAGAATTTCCTCGGCATTATCTCGCAGATAAATATCTAGATCCGGCACGGCAAACTGCACGTAGCCCCTCTGTGGTGCCTGAATAACCTCTCTTTGTAGCAATTTGGCCCTAATAGAGCTGATCTCATTGGTCTTTTTACCCATGCGCCTAGCAATCTCGGCTGATTTGGACTGTTGTTTATCCTCGCACATGGCCAAAAGGTATTTGATATCGTTGAGCCCCAGTCCAGAAATCGCGGGCTCGTGAACAACATCGTGAAAACGAGCCTCTGCCAGCGCAATGCCTTCAGTGACGTCGCGCTCGCTCACAATGGCACTTTTGGCACGATGCAAGTTGGCGCGCTGCCAAATGGAATAACCGACCAGTTGCACCAGATAGGCATAGCCCTTAGTGGCCTTAGCGGCTCTCGACAGGAGATTGTCCTCTATGGTCAAGCCAGTCGCGACAAAGCTATCGCCCATAGAGAGCGCTACCTCCACCTGGTTGATAGGCGCCAGATCTTCGGGGAGGGCACGACGCAAGAACGTAAGCGCCTTGCCGTTAATAAGATCCATAACACCGGCGGGTAAACCGGCAAAGGCAAGTGCGATATCTACTCTTTCCCCTATCAAAAGCTGAACCGTAGACGCAATGGCACGCATATCGTCAATCGGAGCGTCCTGAACTTCATCGATGGCAATAAAAAGACCCTTGGCTGACCTCGCTGCCGAGCTTAGCAACTTTCTAAGACTCGACTCTTTGGGTGCAACATCGACTTTCGCGGAAACAAAGCCGGCGTTTACGCCGACCGAAGCATTAGTCGCAAGGGAAGAATCAGCAACCTGATCCCTCAGGTCCAGCAATAGGTTAGGGCCAGCAGAAACAATAGCGGTCTTCCATCCAAGCTCTCGCGCACGATCCCTAAGATCGCAGAGCAAAACAGTTTTTCCGGAGCCCCTCGGTCCAGCGATGCGCATGAGCCTCGCAGGTGCGCCAATTCCCGCATTCAAACTCTCGGTAAACTCAAGGGCAATATCATCACGACCAATTATGCGCGGAGGCTCAGCGCCGGCAGTAGGACGAAACGGGTTATGGAATACAGTGGCGCTCACTTGTTTGCCTCTCAAGACAATCGATTATTGGTCAATCTTAGCTTTAAAAGTTTATCGTAGACTATATCGAATTATATCCAGTTGTATAAGTCTGTATAAACGTATCGCGGAAGTATCGAGCTATCGTGATGCATTGCAGCAAATCGCCTAGACGCTGCTTTCTTCTCAGCTCATATCGAAAGTAAGTTGAGGACTTCCTAAAACCCATTTTCTAAAGCGAGAAATACTCGCTCTCAGCGGATAAGTTCGACCCCAACCATGGATCGCCCGTCAAGAAGAACTCAGGCCAGCGCTGCATGAACAGTGCTTGCTCGCGTTTCCAGCGGCGCATCTTTTCCTCGTTGGCCTCTTCCCTGCCGCGCGAGGTGAACTCGTAGTGATACAGCTCGGCATAGGGCGTAAAGATGGTGCGATAGCCCGCCTCCCACACGCGCAAACAAAAATCTGCATCGTTAAAGCCGACGGCGAATTCCTCGTTGTAGCCTCCGACTTGCTCAAACACGTCGCGACGGACCATCTGGCAGGCGCCCGTTACGGCGCTAAAGTTGCCCGGACGCACAGCACGGGCAAGGTAGCCCTCACGTTTTGCCGAGAAATCCTGGTTGGCATGGGCAAGCGCGCCGCGCACGCCAACCAAAATGCCGGCATGCTGCACCAGATGATCGGCAAAATAGAGCTTGGCGCCCACAACGCCCGCGTCGGGACGCTGAAGATAGCCCATCATCTCCTCGATAAAGTCGGATGAGATGACTTCAGTGTCATTATTGAGAAGCAGCAGGTAATCGCCCTTGGCATGCTCAACGCCAAAGTTAATGATCTGGGAGTAATTAAACTCGCCCGGCCACCACTCAACGCGTGCTGCACCCTTGCCACCAGACGCAGCGGCTACGCGCTCCGGCAGGGTTTCGTAATACGCAAAGGTCTCCTGGTCTTCGCTGTTGTTTTCCACCAAGACGATCTCGTAGTTGGCGTACGTGGCCTTCTGGGCGATCGACATCACGCAGGCATCGAGCGTCTCGACGTGGTCCTTGGTGGGAATCACAATGCTCACCAGCGGCGCAGACTCCGGCAGCGCATAGCGCATGCGGTAGACAAACGGCGTCTCGGACTCCTCGACCGTTCCGCGAATGCCCAGCGAGTCAAAGTGACGCTGCAGAGCCAGGCGTCCGGCCTCGATAGCATATGGCTTGCTATCGGCAGAACAGTCGGCGGTAGAGCCAGGGAGCACGCGCCAGTGATACAGCACGTGCGCAACGTGCTCAAAGCGCGCGCCCGCCGCGAGGCAGCGGAGCGTCAGGCCGTAATCCTGGGCACCCGCAACGTCTTCTGGCGACACGCCAATGCGATCGATGAGCGCCTTCTCCACCATTAGAAAATGAGTAACGCAGTTATGGCTATAGAGCAGGTCGACGTTGAGCTGCGTCTTAAAGACCGGCTGGCCCCACTCCCCCGTTTTCTGGAACATGTCCTCGTCGCAGAACAGGACCTGGGGGCGCTCGCCCTCGGCCGCCTTATTCAGCGCGGAAACATACTGGAATAACGCGTCCGGTTCCAGGATGTCATCGTGGTCCAAGAACGCGATGTAGTCTCCAGTCGCTTGCTGAATACCCGCGTTGGTGTTGACCACAATGCCGCCGTTACCAGGCAGCTCAACACGACGGACGCGCTCCTCGTTGACGCCCGCCGCAAGATTGGCAACCGCATCCCATTCGGGCGAGGCGTCCATAAGCAGCAATTCCCAGTTGTCATAGCTTTGGGCGAGCACCGAGTCCAGCAGCTCGCGCAGGTAGACCCGATCGGTCTTGTAGCACGGCACCACAATGCTCACGAGCGGTCTATAGGCAAAGGCCGCCGAAGCGACACGCTGGCACGCTAAATCGCCCGGCTTTGCGCGATGTCGCTCAAACCAACGTCGATAAGCTGCGTCGTCTGCACGCGCGTCCTTCATGCGGTTCCAACTGTCATCGACCATGCCGTTGTACAGGCGACCATCCATGGCGCAAAACCCGCCCTGGATCTGCTCTGTGGGGTCGCTCACAATCGCGACAAAATCTCGTATATCCTGAGGCATCTCAACACTCAGATACGTTTTATTGACGCGGCATCCGTTCTGCTGCGGCACATCGACCTGCGATTCAAACACATGCACGGTGACATCGATGGCATTCATATGCGCATCGAAGATCTGGAGCTCAGGCGCGCACTGGAGGTCTCCCGCCCAAGTAACCTCATAGCGCCACACCGCGCCGGCGTCTGCCGGCAAATAGCGAGTGGCATCGATCTCGTAGAAACCGCAGTGTTCGCCACGCTGAGCATCGCGGATAAGCGCGCACAGCGCAGGCTTTGCTTTGTAGTTAACCTTGGATTCCAGCTTGGCCACGCGGCTATCGAGGCGAATGGAGCCCAACCTTTGGCCACCGGATGCAAAAACGACATCCATCGACGAGCCATCCAAAAACGGAAGCACCAAGACGGCGAGCTCGCGCTCGTAATCGGAAACGGAAGGACAAAGCGCCAGCACACGGCCATGATCGACCGGGAGCACCAGCGACGGCACACAAGAACCGCTCGTCGTCGCATGGGCAAACGCCTGAGAGCCCTCCCGCTCAATAAGCGCGGCGACATCCTGACCGGCAAAACGAAGCAGCACAAACAGACGGCCCTGACTGCGGCAAAGCGCCAAACGCTTGATACTCATCTACACTTCTCGCTTTCCCAGGGCGTTCGCTGCCATGCGTTTGCAGGCACCCAGGCGCCCAAACCTCAAGACGTCGTAATCGAACATGAGCTTTTTGCACTCACGGGCATTGGGGGCCTTGCTGATAAGCGCCGCACGCACCATAGCAGCAACAGAAGGAGCGCATTGTGCGAGCGCAGCATCGCTGCCCACGGCAGAACCGGCAAGCGCCGTGGCAACGGCAGCAAACACCTTGCCGCAGTCCGAACCCAGCAACCTGAGCGCATCGTACAGCACCAGATCGCATAGGAAGTACGCCAGGTCATCGGCATGCTGGACATCGAGACCGTCGCGCTGCCAGTCAGCCAGCACCGCGGAGTAAATCTTCACGTGCTCCAGCAGGCGCGTCTCGTCGTCATAGCGCATGGTGTCCATGAGCGAGCCTTTGCGCGCCACGCGGTAGTCATACAGCTTGTTCGAGATAAGCGCGGTCTTGTGCGAACGACCGTACACAGCAAAATCGAAGACCTGGTCCTCGCCATACTTAACGGTTTCGTCAAACACGATCCCGTTGCCCAGCAAAAACTCACGTTTGCAGGCGGTGCGCCATGCAAAGGGGCGAGATGCTTCCTTAAACAGCAGGTCAGAGCTATAGCCTTCAAACGACACATCGCGCGGGCTCAGCACATAGTTAAGCCACGGATACCCCGCCTCCAGCGGATACGGATTCGCGCCAAAGGTCAAAACGTCGCAGTCCTCGCGCTCAAAGGCATCTACGATCACACGGCACGCATCGGGCGTAAATCGGTCGTCGGAATCCAAGAACGCGACGATAGGCGCCGTGGACGCAGCGATACCCGCATTGCGCGCGCTCGACAGGCCGCCGTTCTCCTTATCGACCAGCGTAAAGCGCGCGTCCTTTTCGCAATAGGTAGCCGCAATATCGCGCGAACCGTCCGGCGAGCCATCGTTGACCAGCACGCCTTCCCAATCGGGCATGTCCTGTGCAAGCAGGGAGTCCAGGCACCAGGCCAGGCACTCCTCCACGTTATAGATGGGAACGACAACGGAAATCTTGGGGGTAGCCATAGTCACTCGCTCCTACTGTGCTGCCGGAACGTCGTCAGGGTGCGGGTTGTCGCCGTAGGTGCGCTGATACGTCAGCACGCGCCAGACCAGCGGTAGGCCGCCAATCTTAAAGTAATGCTTAAACGTATTGAGCTTGCCCGGCTTCTTAAAGTCAAAACGCGAATCGATATAGGCGCGGGGCGACTTGACCATCAGGCGCAAGTCGGTCTCGCCGCGCGGGTCGAACAGCGACAGGTCAAAGCGACCGGCATCCCAATCGGCCTTGAGCTCGGGTGAAGCCTTCTCCCAAAACTGCTCGCGTAGCTCATCGACCAGACGCTCATCATTCCAACGGTACGTATCGACCTTCATGCGCATTAAAATGCCCTGAAGCTGAGCCTTAAGCTCGGGGCGCTCGTCCAAAAAACGTTGCATCTCGGCATATTCATCGCACACGCAAAACACCTTGTTGGGCGAATTAACAGAGCTCTTCTCGTTATCCTGGCGATAGCACAAAATGGGGTCCGTAATAAACGCGGCACGCTCGGCGCAAGCCCAAACCTTAAAGTTAAAGCCTGCGTCCTGATACGAGGCACCCGGCGTGGGGAGGAACCGAATCTGATTGTCGTTGAGGAACTCGCGCCGATAGATAGCCGACCAAATGGAAGGTTTGCGGTAGAAGATGCCCGGGCGATCGACGGGGCAATACGCGGCGCCCGTCATATGCTCGTCGATAATCCCAAACAGTTCACGGCGTTCGCTGGGCGTGGACCAATACAGGTAAAAGTCGCCCTTTACCACATCGGCATGCTCAGCATCGGCCTTGGCGACCAGCTTTTGGAGCGAATCCTCAAACATGAAGTCGTCGGACTCAAGGATGCCCACGTACTCGCCGCGCGCCATCTCCAGGCCGCGGTTCATCGAGTCGCCGTAGCCGCTGTTGGCCTTGTCGATCATCTTTACACGGGGATCGCGCTCCATGTACTCGCGGATGATATCTGGCGAGCTATCGGTGGAGCCGTCGTTGATACAGATGATCTCGATGTCCTTAAGCGTCTGCGCCACGGCGGAATCGAGACACTCGCGCAGGTAGCGTTCGACATTGCAGATGGGAACAAGCAGCGAAACTTTAGGGGTATCAGAGTTCTGCAAGAGAACCTCCTGTTGAATAGCGTGTAACAGGGTTATTTTAACAGCCGAGTTGCGGCGGGCGGCAGCGCTTGGAATTAGAGAAAGCGCTCCAGGCAGGCTTTGAGACCGCGAGTCGAAAGATAGAACAGCGTGGCGTCTGCCATCGAAACGCCCGAGGTCGCCGCAACGAGCTTGTGGGCAACACGGCGAACGGCGCCCTTAGCAGGCATATCCGCCCACTCTGTTCCCAAAAACGTCGTGAAAGCCCTGTTGACGCGGCCGGCAACACGGTGGAAGCCGTCCGCATCCAGACGCGCCAAGTCGAACACAATGAGGTCCAAAAACCAAGTTATCAGCTCGCCGGGGCACAGGTCCAAAAGACCGTAGGCTGCCCAGTCCTCCAAGACCTCCTCGAGCATCCTCATGTGGGCGTCAAGCTTTTTGGCACGAGCCTCGGCACTGTTGAACTCGTGCGTCGCC
This sequence comes from uncultured Collinsella sp., assembly GCA_905204635.1. Classification (GTDB taxonomy): domain Bacteria; phylum Actinomycetota; class Coriobacteriia; order Coriobacteriales; family Coriobacteriaceae; genus Collinsella. Next base: position 7,439 of record CAJLAN010000070.1, read on the forward strand.
GATTCGCTCTCCATCACGTAGTGGTAGAACTTGTCCGGCATGACGACGGTCCTGCGGGCAAGCGCATAAGCCGCAAATTGGAAGACGACGTCCTCGCCCAAAGCCAAACCGGGGGCGAAGCGAATGCCTTCGCGATTGAGCAGCTCGCGCGAAAAAGCCGCACGGCAGGCATAGGGCTGCGCATTCGAATGGAACAGCAGTTGGGGATCACGGGCGCCGAAAGCACCAGCTTTGGTGCTCATGAGTTGCTGGACGCGTTTGGGGGCAGCATCGGCAGGTTCACAGACGCCGCCAAAAACGGCGGCCTCGGCATCTGCGGACTCCATGGCATGCAGCACGCGCTC
>CAJLAN010000071.1 GCA_905204635.1 uncultured Collinsella sp.
GAAATGATCCGTTTTCCTCCGTCCCCAAGGGATCATTACAGTGAGTCGATAAAGCGCTGTTGGGCGGCGCGGCCGGCTTCGTCCCACTTAAAGACGCCGGCGTTGTCGAGCACGTGGCCAAACACCACGCCGACCTCCTCGTGCAGGATATCGATGGCGTTGTCCGCCGTAAGCTCGTCGGAACGGCGGGCATAGACATCCTCGGCCCACGCGGCATGGCTGCGGCAAAGATCATCGCTCTCGAGCGCGCCGGCAAGGTCGTAGCTGGCATCCGCCTTGGCCGCCAGCAGGTGCTCGCGGACAGCGCCGAGCTCGGGAACCAGGCGCGGCGGAAGAATGGCCAGGCCCATAACCTCGATCAGGCCGATGTTCTCCTTCTTAATGTGGTGATACTCGGCATGCGGGTGGAAAACGCCCAGCGGATGCTCGTCGGTCGTGATGTTGCAGCGAAGCGCCAGGTAGGCCTCGTAGATCTCGCCGCCGGCGTTGCCGCGGGAGTCGACGCGGCGGATGACGGGCGTCACGGTGTTGTGCGCTACGCCGTCGGCCGTGTGCGCGACGACGCCAACCGACTCATCGGTCCACTCGCGCCAGGCGAGGATAATCTTCTCGGCAGCGTCGAGCAGCTGAGCGCGGTCATGCGAGCGCAGGCGCAGCACCGAGAGCGGCCACCGCAGCACGGTACCGCTGACCTGGTCAAAACCGGGCACGCTAAACTGCAAGACCTCGGCGGCATGCATCATGGGGAACTCGTGTGCGCCACCCTGGAAGTGGTCGTGCGACAGAATCGAGCCGCCCACGATGGGCAGGTCGGCGTTGGAGCCGATAAAGTAGTGCGGGAACAGGTCCACAAAGTCGAGCAAACAGGAGAGGCTCTTGCGATCCACGTGCATCGGACGATGCTCGGAGCTCATGGCAATGCAATGCTCGTTAAAGTACGCGTACGGGCTGTACTGGAAGCCCCAGCGCTCGCCGTCGAGCTGGATGGGGATAACGCGCAGATTCTGGCGGGCGGGGTGAGCGCCGCCGTCGGCTGCGGCGGAGCGTCCGGGGTAGCCCTCGTTTTCGATGCAGAGCTGACAGGCGGGATACTTCTCGCCCGTGTTTTTGGCGGCACCGGCTGCAGCAATATCGCGCGGGTCCTTTTCGGGCTTTGACAGGTTGATGGTGATCTCCAGGTCACCCCAGTTGGTGGAAGTGCTCCATTTGATGTTGCGCGCGATGGCGGCGCGGCGCACGTAACCGGCGTCACAGCACAGGCCGTAGAACCAGTCGGTCGCGGCGCGGGGCTCGTTGACGCCCATGCGGCCGTTGAATTCCTCGTTTACAACCGAAGGTCTCGGCATCAGCGCGCCCATGATGCGCATGGCGATGCGGTCGCGGCCCGATGCCGTGTCCTCGGCGGCACCGCTGGCAACGGCGACCTCGGAAAGCGCGGCAAGCGTGCCCTCCAGGTCAAAATCGGGGAGCGTATCGGGGTGCAAGAGCGAGAGCTTCTCGTTCTGCAGCGCCCAGGTCATGTTGAGTGCGGGACCCGTGGCGCCTATGCACTCCAGAATGGTGTTGTATGCCCAGATGCGATCGTCCTGGCCGATCATCGATCGGTGGATAGCGTATTCGATCAGGTTCTGCGCGGCCTCGCGCACGTCAGTCATTACAGCCATGCCGCGTAAGCCCCCTTGTCAGAGATGGCGTAGTGACGGGCAGAGCCCTTGCCCAGCCAGCCGTTCATCTTGGTGATGAAGGTGTCGACCAGATCGAGCGGCACAAAGGCCTGGATGGTGCCACCAAAGCCGCCGCCGTGGATGCGGACGGCGCCGCGGCCGTCAAGCACATGCTCGGCAAGAGCAAGCGCGTACATGGAAGGTTGCTCGGCACCCAGTTTGGCAACAACGTTCTGCAGGTACATGGCAGAGCTGGCGCCGGACTCGCGCGTCAGGACCAGGAACTGGTCAATGTCACCGGCGTTCAGGGCCGCCCAGCGCTTATCGACCAGGCCGTTCTCGTACCAGTAGTGAACGGCGCGCAGGCAGGCACGGTCGCCCAGCTTGGCGCGCAGCTCGGGGAGCTTGGCGTCAAAATCGGCAACGTTTACCTCGCACAGGCGTGCCTTGCCAAACTCGGCGGCGACGTCTTGCATCTCGCGCGGAACGGCGGCGTAGTCGTCGGTGGCTGCCACGTGGTCGGCGCCGACCTTAACGAGCACGAGCGCATAGCCGTGATCCTCAAAGTTGAGCTCGAGCTTCTGGGTCTTAGGCTGAGCCTGGTCCTCAAAGTCCATGTAGGCAAGGCCGCCCAAGCAAACGGCGGCCTGGTCCATAAGACCGCAGGGCTTGCCATAGTAGTTGTTCTCGGTGCGCTGGCTCATCTGGGCGAGTGCGACGGGCTCAATTGCGGGTGAGCCCCAGAGGGTTTCCATGGCGCGGCCGTATGCCGCCTCGACAGCAGCAGAACTCGAAAGACCGCCGCCCGAAGGGACGGAGCAGGTAAAGGCAAAGTCGAAGCCCTTGGGCTCAACACCAAGCGCTGCGACCTCGTGGGCCATACCACGCACGAGGCTTGCGGACGTGCCCTTCTCGGACTCCTGAACATCCAGCGTGTCGAGCGTGATCTCAAACGTAGGATAGCCCTCGTCGGCGACACGGACCTTGTTGGAGTCGGTTGCCACGGCAATGCCGTCGACGGCGACATCGAGCGAGCCGGCGATAACGTGACCGCCCTCGTGATCGGTGTGATTGCCGCTGATCTCGGAACGCCCGGGCGCGTGTACGTAGAGCACCTGGCGGTCGCCGATGGGGCCAAACTCCTCCTCGAACAGCCTGGTGAGCGTGGTGAGTGTCTTTTCGTCGGGGGCGGTCATATGGGTCCTTTCCTTGACGCGGGAGAGATTGGTCCGTGTCATTATGAGTACGTTAACAATTTTGAGCACCACAAACCAGACGGTCGCAGCGCTGCACGTTAATAGGTATGTTAACGTACTCATAACACATCGCTTGTCACTTTTTGAGAATCTGGTAATCGGTCGATATTCGGCCGTGAACGGTAGTGCCGTATGGACTTATAAAGCAGAAGAGATGCAGATAGAAAAAGTAGAGTACGTTAACATGCGTCCGACGATAGCGGGCCTCGGTGCGGGGCGTGCTTCCGCTCGGGCCGACATTCACGCTATTCAGATCTTGCGAGAGCGAAGGTGATTTTGTGGCAAGGCGCCCTTCCAACGATACAGGTACGCGCCCGGTTTCCATGGCCGACGTTGCCCGCGCTGCCGGTGTTTCGCAGCAGACGGTTTCGCGCGTTGCCAACGGCCTTCCTAACGTCAACGAGCAGACGCGCCAGCGCGTGCAGGCCGCTATGCAAGAGCTCGGATTTCGTCCGAGTTATGCCGGTCGCTCGCTGCGCGACGGCCGTTACCATTCGGTCGGTCTGTGCGTCAACGATGTCACCAAGTTTGGCAACCTCTCAATGATCGACGGGATCGCCAGCGCTGCTCGCGAGCATAATTGCGCCATCACGCTGGTCGAGATGTCCAAGACCGAGGAGTTTTCGCTTGCCGAGGCCACGCGTCGTATGGCCGCGCTGCCCGTGGACGGCATCATTATCGGCATGAGCCGTATGGCTCCCGATTTTGAGACGTTCAATCCACTGCCGGGCATTGGCACGGTTATCGTCACCATGTACGCGCATCCGCGCGTGACCACGGTCGATTCCGACCATTACGGCTGCTCGCTATTGCTTATGGATCACCTGTTTGAGCTGGGACACGAGCAGATTCGCTATATCGGTGGCCCGTCGTTCTCGGTCGACGAGCAATTTCGTCGCGCCGGTTGGCAGGATGCACTCGAGCGTAAACACATCGAGCCGGCAGAGCCGCTCGAGGGCGACTGGTCTGCCAACAGCGGTTACGAGGCCGGCAGATATCTGGCCGAGAACGACCGCACCATGACGGCGATCTATGCGGCAAACGACCAGATGGCAAATGGCGCGATTGCAGCGCTGCGCGATAGCGGTCTGCGCGTGCCCGAGGACGTGAGCGTGGTAGGCGTCGATGACTCGCTCGACGACTTTGTCGCGCATAACGAGCTCACGACTGTGCGATTCGATCTGCATCAGCGCGGACGCGAGGTATTTGAGCATGCGGTTCCCGAGGCAGGTACGGCGGGCAAAACCGTTGCTATTCGTATTCCCGGCCAGCTCATCGTTCGACATACCACGGCAGCTCATCGCGTATAGTTTTTGCAGGTCAACGGCGGTATATTCCGCCTAAATAACAATCGGTAAGGTTGCCGGCAGATAGCTGTGGCTCTAAAGACGAGTGCTATGATAGACGAGCTCTTTTGTCTATCTAGGAGGCTTTGCCTGATGGAGATCACCAAGGATATCCGCTACATTGGCGTCAACGATCACGACATTGACCTGTTCGAGGGCCAGTACGACGTGTCCGAGAACGGTATGGCATATAACAGCTACGTTATCTTGGGCGATAAAATCGCTGTCGCCGATTCGGTCGACGCTGGCTTTGTCGACGAGTGGCTCCGTAACCTCGAGACCGTGCTCGATGGCCGCACGCCCGACTACCTGGTTGTCCATCATATGGAGCCCGATCACTCCGCCGGTATCGCCGCCTTTATGGAGCGCTATCCCCAGGCGCAGATTGTGGCCAGCATGGGTGCTTTCCGCATGATGGTCAACTACTTTGGCACCGACTTCCCCGAGCGTAAGATGGTCGTCAAAGATGGCGACGTGCTCGATCTGGGCGGTCACAGCCTGACGTTTGTCGGCGCCCCCAACGTGCACTGGCCCGAGGTGCTTTTCTCCTACGAGTCCACCGACAAGGTGCTCTTTAGCGCCGACGGCTTTGGCAAGTTTGGCGCCAACGACATCGAGGATCCCGAGGGCTGGGCTTGCGAAGCGCGCCGTTACTACTTTGGCATCGTGGGAAAGTTCGGCAAGTTTGTGCAGGCCGTGCTTAAGAAGGCCGCCAATCTGGACATCCAGATTATTTGCCCGCTTCACGGTCCTGTTCTTAGCGAGAACCTGGGCTATTACCTCGACACCTACAACACCTGGTCGAGCTATCAGCCCGAGGACGAGGGCATCACGATTGCCTATGCGAGTGTGTATGGTCATCTGAAGGCTGCCGTTGAGGAGCTCGCTTCTGCGCTCGAGGCCCGCGGTCAGAAGGTCTCCGTCTTTGACCTAGCTCGCGACGATATGGCCGAGGCGGTTGAGGATGCGTTCCGCTATGACCGTCTGGTGCTCGCTTCCATTACCTATCAGGGCGAGATCTTCCCGTTCGTGAGCACCTTTATCCATACGCTTGCCGAGCACGCCTATCAGAACCGTACGGTGGCACTCGTCGAGGCCGGCTCCTGGGCGCCCACCGCTGCCCAGGTTATGACCAAGGAGCTCGAGGGCATGAAGGACATCACCCTGGCGCAGAACAAGGTGACCGTGCTGGGTTCGCTCAACGACGCCTCGCGCGCTCAGATCGAGGTCCTTGCTGACGAGCTGTCCAAGTAGCGATATCTCGCTTTTAACGAGCAAAACCACCACAAAGGTACCTTTGTGGTGGTTTTTGTTTAAGCGCCGGCGATGACGAGATTCGGGCGGGCGTCGTCGGCGGTCTCGGCGATTGAGGTGGCGACGGCGCCATCGGGATCACAGTCCATCACGATGGTGTCGACGTCGGCAAGCTCGGCAAAACGATACATACCGCGTCCGTTAACCTTGCTGGCGTCCATGAGGGCGACGCTTTGATGGGCTGCGGCGATCATAGCCGTTTTGGTCTCGGCCATCTGGGGAAAGTCGGTCGTAAAGCCGCAGCCGGGAACAAAAGCTCCAGGGCACATGACGGCAAGATCGGCGTGGACCATTTGGAGCGCCTGCATAGTGAGCGGTCCGTACAGATAACGATGGCCTTTGCGCAGCGCCCCGCCCGGCATGACGACATCGACTGAGGGCATGCTCTCGTCGATGTAATCGGCAATGGTAATGTCGGCCGTGATGACGGTGATACCGTCGCGCTGATCGAGGAGCCGGACGAACTCGAGCGCCGTGGTGCCCGAGTCGACGAGCAACGTGTCGCCGTCACTGACGAGCTCGATGGCGCTTTGCGCGATGGCCTGCTTGGCGGCGACGTTGACATTGATGCGGCGATCCTGCGTGGAGACGGTTAGGCGTTTGTGGAGCGACACAGCGCCGCCATGTGTGCGGCGCAGCTTGCCTGCTTCGGCGAGCGCGTCTAGGTCGGCGCGGGCGGTGACGGAGGACACGCCAAAGGTCTGGGCGATTTCTGCTACCTGCACCGAGGCGTTATGCTCAAGCATCTCCATGATGGCGGCACGACGTTCATCGGCGAAGGCTCGGGTTGTTACATGGGCCATAGCTGCTCCATCCTCAACTAAAATTTGCAGGAATTGTGTTGAGTCCATTTTCGTTCATTTTCTTTTTGAGTAAGAAAACACCTTTCGATTACTTATCTTTTCTATAAAAGAAAGATGATTCGCTTGAAAACTGCAATGTCGTATAGAGGAATCCGGTGCGAATCTCTTCCGTTTGCTTTTCAAAAACGAGCGTCTTGACCTGTGTGCCGGTGATATCTCATGCGTGCGACACCATCGATTTTCATACAATGAGCGCAGCAAAACGCAAAGTAAAACGCCTTGTGAACAACTACGCCCGATGTCCAGATGCGGGCGAGGGAGAGGAGCAAACGCTCATGGCACTTGTTACCACCGAAAAGATGCTCAAGGACGCTCAGGCCGGCCACTACGCCGTCGGCGCGTTCAACGTCGAGAACCTCGAGTTTGTTATGGCCGTTCTGGCCGCCGCCGAGGAGACCAAGTCCCCCGTCATCATGCAGACCACCCCGGGCACCATTAAGACCGCTGGCCTGGATTACTTCTACGGCATGGTCAAGGCCGCTGCCGAGCGCGCTTCCGTGCCCGTCGCCCTGCACCTCGATCACGGCGATGGCTATGACCGCTGCATGCAGGCTTTCCGCACTGGCTACACCTCCGTCATGATCGATGGCTCGCACGAGTCCTTCGAGGACAACATCGCCCTGACCAAGTCCGTCGCCGACGCTGGTCGCGCCATGGGCGTGCCTGTCGAGGCCGAGCTCGGCAAGGTCGGCGGCAAGGAGGACGACGGCCCCGCGGTTGAGGGCGAGAGCCCCTACACCGATCCTGCCGAGGCTAAGGAGTTCGTCGAGCGCACTGGCTGCACCTCCCTCGCTATTGGCGTTGGCACCAGCCACGGTGTGTACACGAGCGATCCGCACATCGAGCAGTCCGTGGTCAAGGCCATCCGCGACGCCGTCGACGTGCCGCTGGTCCTGCACGGCACCTCCGGTGTGCCCGATGAGCAGGTCGCCGAGGCTGTGAAGAACGGCATCTGCAAGGTTAACTACGCTACCGAGTTGCGTCAGGCCTACACCAAGGGCTTCATGGCCTACATGGCCGAGAACCCCGCCTGCTTCGATCCCAAGAAGCCGGCCAAGGAGGGCATGCGCGAGATCACCGAACTGGTTAAGATCCGCATGACCAACCTCAACTCCGTGGGCAAAGCAGAGTAACAGCAAGGGTACTCTGATCCCACCGGACGGCTTGGGCGGGTCCCCGTACTTAGTTTCCAAAACGTCCTCGCGCATGAAGGCCCCCGTTGCCTCGCTTCTACGAAGCGTTG
>CAJLAN010000072.1 GCA_905204635.1 uncultured Collinsella sp.
CTGTGGTGACGGAGAACGTCCCTCCCAACGCGGTGGTGGCCGGAACCCCCGCCAGGATCATCAAGATGAAGGACGCCCGCAAGGCATACGTCGACCACGCTATCGATACGCTTGATGGCCTGAGGCTCGACGGCCTGGTCGTTGCCGTCGACTGCGGTCACGGTGCTTCCTGCCAGACTACGCCCGCCGCGCTGCAGCGCCTGGGTGCCACGGTGCATGCCATCAACACCGATTACTGCGGCACTGACATTAACGTTGAGTGCGGCTCTACGCACCTCGAGCCCCTGCGCGAGCTCGTGCTGCGCACCCATGCCGATATCGGCCTGGCCCACGACGGCGACGCCGACCGCGTGCTGTTCGTGGACAGCGAGGGCAATGAGATCGACGGCGACTACATTTTGGCTATCTGCGGTTCTGACCTTGCCGCTCGCGGCAAGCTCGCCAACTCCGAGATCGTCTCGACCGTCATGTGCAACCTGGGCTTCTCCATCGCTATGAAGGAGCAGGGCTTCGAGATGGTTCAGACCGCCGTGGGCGACCGCTACGTTCTGGAGCGCATGCTCGCGGACGGCGCCGTCATCGGCGGCGAACAGTCCGGCCACATCATCTTCCTGGAGCACAACACCACCGGTGACGGCCTGGTGACGGCTCTGCAGCTGCTGGCCGTGCTCAAGCGCACCGGTCGTACCCTCACCGATCTTGCCGGCATCATGAAGAAGTACCCGCAGGTACTCGTCAACGTGCATTCCGACAACAAGGCTGGTCTGGACGATTGCCAGCCCATCTGGGATGCCGTCGCTGCTGCCGAGAAGGAGCTTGACGGCCGCGGCCGCATTCTGGTGCGACCGAGCGGTACCGAGCCGCTGGTCCGCGTGATGGCCGAGGCCGAGACGCACGAGCTGACCCAGCGCGTTGTTGACGATATCGTCGAGGTTGTCAAGCGCGAACTTCCCTAATGGTCAAAAACCGTTGCCAAGTGGTAAACTGTTAAGGTTATTTTGATTGATTGGTATGTCCGAGGGGGAGCATGTTCACTAAAGTCCTAAGGTCTTTTGGTATGCGTGGTCGAGTCCTTACGCTGGATGCTCCCATCTCGGGCGATGTCATTCCGCTTTCCGAGGTAAACGACCAGACGTTTGCCACCGGCCTTTTGGGCCAGGGCGTGGCGATTCGGCCCACCGGAACGCGTGTGATTGCACCGGCTGATGCCAAGGTCGAGGCCATTTTTCCCACGGGACACGCTGTTGCGCTTAACACGGTCGATGGCCTGGACGTGCTCATCCACGTTGGTTTGGACACTGTTCAGCTCGAGGGCAAGCACTTTACCGTACATGCGCAAGTGGGTGACATCGTCCATAAGGGCGATGTACTCATTGAGTTCGATCGCGAGGCAATTGCTGCCGAGGGCTACGATGTGACGGTTCCCATCTTGGTGTGTAACTCCGTTGAGTTCTCGAGTATCAAGGGCTCCGTTGGCGTGCATGTCGAAGAGATGGACCAGCTCATCGTTGCTCGCGAGCGCTAGCAAGTGCACGTGGCCATTAGCCTACAATTCAAACACGTTTACGGAGGGCGCCCTTGAAAGAGGACGCCCTCCGTGGCAAGATGGGAAACGTCCGAGGCTAAACAGCTTCGGGTCACCGTGGACGGGCAGGGGCCTCGACGCGGCTAGACACGAGACACATACATTACGCGACCTCGCCCTGGTGGCCGCACACGTTGGTTGCGGCCGACGCGGGCCGCGGGCAAGTGCTTGTAAGGGAGCCTTGCCTCTCTTGTACGAGAAAGGACGCGTAATGAAGATCATTAAAGCTAAAGACTACGAGGATATGAGCCGCAAGGCCGCCAATATCATCTCGGCGCAGGTTATCCTCAAGCCCGACTGTGTGCTGGGCCTTGCCACCGGTTCCACCCCGATCGGTGCCTACAAGCAGCTCGCTGCTTGGTACGAGAAGGGCGACGTCGACTTTGCCGAGGTCAGCACCTACAACCTGGACGAGTATCGCGGCCTTTCGCACGACGATCCCCAGAGCTATCACTACTTCATGCGTGAGAACTTCTTCGATCACATCAACATCGACCTGAACAACACGCATGTGCCCGACGGTTCCAACCCCGACGCTGCCGCTGCCTGCTCTGAGTACGACAAGATCGTCGCCGAGGCCGGTTACCCGGATCTGCAGCTGCTCGGTATTGGCAACAACGGTCACATCGGCTTCAACGAGCCCGATGACCACTTCTCCAAGGGCACGCACTGCGTCGACCTCACCGAGAGCACCATTCAGGCTAACAGCCGCCTGTTCGACAGCATTGACGATGTTCCCCGTCAGGCCTACACCATGGGTACCCAGACCATCATGTATGCCCGCATGATCCTGGTCGTCGCCAATGGCGAGGCCAAGGCTCAGGCCGTGCATGACATGTGCTATGGTCCGGTTACGCCCGAGTGCCCGGCTTCGATCCTGCAGCTGCACACCAACTGCGTTGTCGTTGCCGACGAGGCCGCCCTTTCGCTCTGCAAGTAGCGCGAATCCTGCAGCTCGACATAGCCTTGCCTAAGGCCTCCGCTTTGCGGGGGCCTTTTTGCTATCCCTTTTTGCCCACTTGACCAAAAACTTGCCGCAAGCTTGACGAATGCCGGATGTCCAACAGCTTGATTCATTCTATACCAGATTCTATGCAAAAATGCCACTAGAAGGTCGTAGACGGTAGCGGGTGCTAGGCGAGTTGAATGACATGGCTGAACCTTGTTCATCTGCGTTACACTGCCGCTTAGATGGGACAAGCTGACAAGCTCATTTACCTGCTTAAAGACCGATTAGTCGGGGGATTAATAACAATCGGCCCTCGCTGTACAAAAACTTGCCGCTTGCGTACCAAAAGACAACCTAAAACACAAGGTCGCTCTATTCATAGCGCGGCTTGTATGGTCTTGCGGCTACAGTGTCCATACGGTCGAGTTGAGGAGCGGGCATGGTAAACGATTTGAGCAGTATAGATGAGCTCGAGCTGATGCCTCTGGGCGGAGGCTATATGGTGCGACGCGAACGCTTGATGAATGAGCTTATCGCCAAGGGCCGAAAGGCCGGCATCGTGGTTCTTTATGCGCCCGATGGGTTTGGGAAGACCTCGGTGCTGCTGCAGTACACCCATGAGGTTAAAAGCGACCCGACGCGAGGCCCCGTGCGGATTATCGAGGCCGATCGCGCCATTGGGCGCGAGGTGTTTATGCAGCTCGAGGTGGTTACCGAAGAACTCAAAGACAAACCGCACTCCCTTATCGCGATTGATAATGTGCCAAACCTCGATCAGCGCGATACCGAAGACCTCATCGACAGGATTCGCGGCCTGCGCGCTATGGGGGTGGGGGTCTTTATCTCCTGCCGTCCTTCAAATCGTCAGCTGATTCATGGGCTGGGCGATTCGGTTAAGATCAATGCGCAGATGCTCAAGGTGCATGCCTATGAGTATTCGGCGTGGGCATCGGCGTTTTCGATCAGCACATCGCTCGACTTTTATCAGCTCACGCAGGGCGTGCCCGAGCTGGTTTCGGCATTGCAGACGGGTCTGTATGGCCAAGGCGACGTAGCCGGTCTGCTCGAAAACGAGATTGTCAACGTATATGGCGCGGCACTTGTCGATCTGGCTTCGCTCGACAATAACGCGCTGTTTTGCGTGGCATGTCTCATGGTTTTGATGGGCGAGGGCAATATCGCGGAACTCGAGGCCTGCGGGGTGAGGCTGTCGATGGTCGACCAGTCCTACTTTGTACGCGACTACCCGATCTTTGGCTTGGATCCCGCCGAGCGGAGTTTTACGTGTCTGGGCACGGAGGATAACGGACGCTTGCGTTTGCGTAAGTTGGTGGCCGAGGTTCGCCCCGAACTTGTTCCGAGGGCGGCCCGGATTTTGCTTAAGGCGGGCCGATGCGATGCGGCGATGGACCTGGCGGACGCCTTTTTGGACCGTGAAGCGGTCCTTGAACTTGCTGGGCAGTATGGGGTCGATCTTGCTCTGACGGGGCACGGGGCCGATATCTGCCGAGCAGCGCTGGGCACGATTGATGCCGACGATCCGGCTCCAGAGCCAACGCCCGCCGAGGCGCTTGGCGTATATCTGGCAGCGGTCAGCGTGTCCAATACAAAGCTTGCTCGCTATATGGCATCGGTCATCGAGCGCGGGGGCGAACGGGCGGCCTGCGAAATAGACCCTATTTCATGGAGGGTGGCCCAGACACTGACGGCTGTTTGCTATGGGGACAACGGGCTTGGGCTTCCTACGAACCTGGCCGTGCCAGAAATCGAGACATCCCATACCGCACTCGACATGCTGTCCGCGCATATCGAGGTCAAGCGCTGCCTGACCGAGCGGGGAGATGACGGCGGCGTTTTGCAGCAGCTCAAAACGAGCAAGGCCTACGACTGCGAGCTCGACATCGCGGGGATTGTTATACGGGCCGATAGCATGCTGGTGGAGCTCTTTGACGGGTCGTTTGCGGGAACCGACGAGCGCGACGACGAGATGACGGTGGTGCGGGAGGCGCTCGACGTACGTGGGCTTAAGGCGATGGCTATCTGGGTGCGCATGGTGTTGGCGGCACGGCGGCTCCTTTCCGGCTTGCCGGTAACCGACGACGCGGCGTTCAACGAGCTCGATCGTTTCGCCGTGCGCATGCGCGACAACCAGATTCAGCTGTTTGGCCTGTTGCTAGAAGGTTGGCAGTCACTGGCAGAGGGACGGCCGGTTAATGCAAAATTCCGTGCGGTCCAAGTGCTCAAACTTGCCGAGGAGTCGATTGCGTACATGCGCGATAACGCATTGCTGCTGGAGCGCGCGGCATATCTGCGTAACACTTCGATGGTTTCGGTACGCGAGGAAGCGGAGCTACTCGATATAAGCCAGACGCAGGTTGGTGGCGCAGAAGCCTGGATGGTGGCGCTGCATTTGGCCTGTGCGGGCCGAGACAGCGACCTTGCGGCCTGGATGTCCATGAATCGCGCGGGGATTCTAGAACCATCGTATCGGCTCTTTGCGCGCCTTGCCATGCATTGTCTGGGCGAGCCGGCGGGCAGGATACGCAAGAAGCTTCCCGTGCGCGAGCTGTCGCGGTACTCGCTGCGCGACGATTTGGAAGGGGAGGGCGAGCGCCTGTTCCAAGCCGGCGAGGTTGAAGCCGTTGATACCATCGACCATATCGAGATTCGCATGTTTGGTGCGTTTCGCGCCGAGCGCGACGGGTTTCCCATCACGGATAAGATGTGGCGCCGCAAGAAGGCGGCGACGCTTGCCGAGCGGCTTGCGCTGGGCATGGATGCGCTCGTCGACCGCGAGACGCTGGCCATGGAACTGTGGCCCCATGCCGAGTTCAATAGCGCCCGCAATAACCTGTACTCGACGATATCGCGCTTGCGGTCGGCTTTGGGGCCGACGCCGGATGGCAAGTCGTGTGTGCTCATCCAAAATGAATGCATCGGACTCAACGGCGACTACGTCAAGACCGATGTACGGCTGTTTGACCAGATAAGCCGCGAGGTTTTGGGAAATCGCACGGGTGCGCGCGGGCCCCATTTAGTTGAACTGTGCCTTAAGATTGAGCAGCTTTATGCCGGACCGCTGTATGTTCCCAATGGCTGTAATCCTACCTACTTTTTGCGTATGCGACGCATTATGCAGTCAAAGTACATCGATTGCATGATTAAGGGAGCAAATGCCGCTCTAGAAGAAAACGATCTGCAGTCGGCGATTTGGCTGGCGGAGTCGGGGCTTCGGCAGGAAACGGCGCGCGAGGATATGGTGCGCTGCGCCATGCGCGTCTACAGTGCGGCGGGGCGGCGGCGCGATATCGTCGAGCTATACAGCGGGCATATGCACCACCTGAGGGAGCAGGTCAATGGCGTGCCCGAGCCCGAGACGCGGCGTCTATACGAGCGCTTGGTGGAGGGGCGGCTCAATCGCGTGCTGGTCGAGCGATAAAAAACGGGCGCCCGAAGTACTTGGGCACCCGTATGCTTGCTATGTGTTGGCTTGCCGGATCATTGGCTCTTAGACGAGCTTGATCTTCTCGATGTCCTTGCGCGAGGACTCGCGATACAGCGAGAACTTGCGGCCGATGACCTGGACGACCTCGGCGTGGCAACGCTCGGCGAGCTCCTCGGCGGCCTCGCGGGCGGAAAGGCTGGAGCCATCGAGCACGGAGCACTTAACGAGCTCGTGCTTCTCCAGGTAGGCGACCGTCTGCTCGACGGTGCCCTCGTTGACGTCGGACTTGCCGATGATGATGGCGGGGTTGAGGTGATGGGCCATGCTGCGAAGCTGCTTGACCTGGGCTCCTGTCAGTGCCATGGGTTCTCGCTTTCTATGTATGGGGCGCCCCGCGATGGGGCCTTAATCTACGTGAGCTGTCCCACGATAGCGCAGGAACGGCGTGGTGTGGGGCGTGTTTGCCCAGTTCAAAAAGAATGCGGATGCCGAGTGAGTGGGCGGTGCGGGCTGCGAACAGGCTATGAGCTGGGCGCAGAGACCGGCTCCCATGCAATAAACGCCCAACGAACCTTGCGGACATGATCGAGCATATAGCGCCCCTGCGGCACGCCTTTGGAGCCCGGCTCACCGGCATGGGGATTCTCAATCATGTGTTGAGCGATGTAGTCGCGCAGGCGGTCGATCTTATCCTCGTTGCCATGCTCGAGCATACGGGAAAAATCCGCTACGCCTGCCTCAAGGCTATCGAAGGTATCGCGACGAGGCGATTCAAAGTACGTAACCTGCGGCAGCGCACCCATCTGAATAAGGATGTTAAAGGCATACACAAAGCCATTACTGCAGGTAACCGAGGCGCCGATAGCGTTCATCAAGTGCAGATCATAGCGCGGGCTGGAGTTGGCGACCATCGTGACAGCACAACGCCGACGAGCCGTGCGGTCGAGCTTGGCAAGCGCGCCTTTTAGGTTGGTCGTGGTGACAGAGCGACTGGCAAAGGCAACATCTACCGCTTTCGCGACCGGTCCAACCAAATCCCAATCATCATCCCACGCAAGCTCAAGCGGCGTAATAAGATCCTCGAGCCCGTAATACTCAATGCCGGCATCAAGCGTGCCCAGCATGGCGGGGGAGAAATCAGCCGCAATCACAGGATGCCCGTCTTGCGCAAGCGGAATAGCAATCGACCCAGCCCCACACCCCATATCAAGCACCGATTCACCAGGCTCAAGAGCCAGCAATTTCATAAAATCCCGGGCATACGGAGCAGTCTCAAGAGGTCGAAAATGTCGAGCCCGCTTATCCCATTCAAAAGAATCATCAGCCCGATGCCGAGCGGCCTGCAGACGCATCCATTCGCCATTCCAATCCGCAGAAAGCAGCTCAGATTGAATTACACTATCAGCCACGGGCCATCCCCCTCACAACAAAAAAGCGACTCCCCCCAAAAGAAGAGCCGCAACCAGCATATATCAGAAAGAACCGATCCAACGCCAAACCGCCCTCACAACCAAGGCGGGCAGGAGCGAAGCGACTGCCATACGGGATAGAACCCAACTGAGGTCCCGTTGTGCGGGAGCCCCGGGGAGGGCAAATATATAAGGTCGATCGCGAGTTCCGCACGAGCCGGAGAGCACTTAATGTGCTCTCCGTGCGAG
>CAJLAN010000073.1 GCA_905204635.1 uncultured Collinsella sp.
GCCCTGCGCCCCGGCGTTGAGTCGTCGCATGCTCGTTACAGAAAAGCTGATAATAAGTTTGTGTGCCGCCCCTTTTGGGGCGGCACGTTTTTGTATGGGGTCCCTGTCTTCACAATTTCCGTCAAGCTTTTGGTTAGATTTTGGTCAGTTGGCGTAAGGGTGGAAGGCCAAAAGATTGCTGACGAAAAAAGCTCAGAGAAAGTGCTGGTAGGGGAGTTGTTGAGCTTTTCGACAGCTTTTGAGCAAAAGAAACTTTGTGGCTATTGCCGGCGATTGCGTTGTCGCGGTCATGGCGGTGCGGGATGCTGGTCGTAAGCGTCGAATGCTCCGATTTTGGAGGCCAGCATGGATCTGTTTCTTGAGACTCCGCAGCAACAAGCTGAGCGCATGCTGCGTCAGCAGCAACGACTCATGGAGATGCAAATGCAGGGGGCGGCAGCCCAGCCCCCTGCGCAAAATGCCACGCCTGTGGTTTCGCCTGCGGGCGAATCGGCACCAGAGGCCTATTCCGTACAGCAAGATTCATATGCGCAGGAGCTCGCGTTCGACAAGCGTCGTGCGCGTCGTCGCCGCGTGGGCCAGCGCCTGCGCACATTGGCGATGATCGTGCTCATCCCGCTGGGGCTTGCGGTCATCTTTCTGGCGTCGTATGCCCTCACGTGCATCCTCAACGGCGCATCGCCCAACGAGGTGCTCCAACATCTAGCGGCCCTGGGCCAGCGCCTAGGCGACGTCATAACAACCATCCGCACCGGCTGGGAGAGCTAGCGTTTGTAACATTAGGACTTCTAGGGTGTAGGGATTATCGCCACGAGCGGAATTCTTGCATCCTGTTGGTCCTGTCGTGCGACTGAATAGTATTATTGAAGTTGAATAATAATAGGATTTGTTATGTATAAGCAGGATTTAGAGCAGACTCTGTTGGGCATTGACGAAGAGGCAGAGCTGGAAATAGGTCCAAGAGACGACAGGCCGAGCGTTGTATTGGTGGGAGGAAGCGCCTTCATGCTAAACGATGTGACGAATCGTTCGGTTACACATGACATCGATGTGTTTGAGGCGGACAGGTGCCTCCGCGAGATCATAGCTCGATACCCCGAGGTGAATGGTATGGCGGTGGCATATTGTAATCAGATGCCATTCAATTACGAAGATCGTTTGATCCCCTTGGATATTGGGGCGCGTTTTATCAGGTACTTTACGCCATCCTTGGAGGATCTGGCGGTAATGAAGCTCTATGCCTTCCGTCCGAACGACATCATCGATCTTCATAGTCAGGCATTCGTCGACCGACTTGATTGGGGGCTGCTCGAACGGCTTATATTCGACGAGGGAGAAGCACTGGCGTCGTCGCCTTCGGAGCGGAGTTATCAAGAGATGGTCTGTGCATACAGGCAATACAAAAAGGAGGTGCTCGGTTGAATCTGACCTTTGAGGGATTCTTAAAAGGCTATTGCCGAGAGCTATCCGGACAGCAGTCGCTCAGTTTTAGAAAACTGGTTAAGCAAGCGACGACGGTTGCGCCGCGCGTGGCGGAGCCCCTGTTTTTGCTCGCTTTGGCACAGGGTAAAGCCGAATACGTTCTGGGCTTATCCGAGGGTTCGTGGATGGAAGAGGGTTACCGAGGCGTTTTGTCCTTGTACGCCCAAACGGGTAGCCTGGCATCTCTATGCGCCGAGGATAAACTTCCTAATCGTTATGCCAACGTTTGGCGTGCGTATAGAGCGGTGAAGGAAAAGCCAGTGGCGGACAGAAGGATCAACGCCCTGATGCGAAAAAGAACGTTGGGAGCGCTAGAGGAATCGGGCGTAACGCGCTACGGTCTCTGCCGCGATTTGAATCTGAATAAGGGAAACGTGTACGCATATTTAGCCGGTGATGACTCAAAGGTGAGCAGGGAGACGGCGCGCCGCATTATGGAATATGCGGAGGAGAGGGGCGCCCAAGAAGGGACCGGGCGCCCGGTGCGTATGGCGGGGTAAGATTGATCGCGGTTTTGATTGGTGCTCGATTGGGTTTGTTGGGCGGAGTTTATGTCTGCTATTGATATTGTGCTTGTTGTGATCGCCTTGGTGGCGGTGGGGGTTGCTGTGGCTTGCGCCCTCCAACTCAAGAGCCTGCGTGCCGAGTTGCGGGAGCGTGGCGACAGTAGCGCGGAAACGCTGGCAGCACTCGAGCAGGCTAACAAAGCGCTCGATGCCCTGAACGTCGCGCTGGCCGAAACCCGTCGCACGGCCAATGCCATCGCGCAGCAGCAGACGACCGATGCGGCCGTAGAGCAGCAACGTTACCTGACCATCGCGCGCGAGTTCTCGCAAGCCGGTGACCGGATGGATGATCTGCGCCGCGAGACCGCCCAACAGCTCGGCGCCAATCGCGAGGGCATCGAGCATCGCCTGGACAAGGTGCGCGAGACGGTCGATGCTCAGCTGGGTGCCATCCGCGAAGACAACAACGTGCAGCTCGATCAGATGCGCGCGACGGTGGACGAGAAGCTCTCTCGCACGCTCAACGACCGACTTTCGGCATCGTTTAAGCAGGTGAGCGACCAGCTCGAGGCCGTGTACAAGGGCCTGGGCGATATGCAATCTATCGCCACCGGCGTAGGCGACCTCAAGCGTGTGCTGGGCAATGTAAAAGCGCGCGGCATTTTGGGCGAGGTACAGCTGGGTGCGATCCTGACGGACATCCTCACACCCGACCAGTATCTGGAAAACGTTGCCACCAGGTCCGGCGCCTCGGAGCGCGTTGAGTTTGCCGTCAAGCTGCCGGTAGACGAGGGCGATCCCGTGCTGCTGCCGATCGACTCCAAATTCCCGGGCGACGCGTACGAGCATCTGCTCGACGCCCAGGAGTCGGGCGATGCGGAGGCCGTTGCCGCAGCGCGCAAGACGCTCGATATGATGGTGAAACGCGAGGCAAAGGACATCTGCGAAAAGTACCTGAGTGTGCCGGCAACGACCAACTTTGGCATCATGTTCGTGCCGTTTGAGGGGCTGTACGCCGAGGTCGTCAGCCGACCCGGGCTCATCGAAACCCTGGGCCGCGACTATCATGTCAACGTTGCCGGTCCCAGCACTATGGCCGCCATTCTCAACAGCCTGCAGATGAGCTACCAGACGTTTAGGCTGCAAAAACGTACCGACGACGTACTGCGCGTGCTCTCCGCCGTCAAGGCCGAGCTGCCGCGCTATCAAAAGGCGCTGCGCCGCGCCCAGCAGCAGATCGAGACCGCGGGCAAAACGGTCGAGGGCATCATTACCACGCGCACCAACGTAATGGAGCGCAAGCTCAAGGACATCGACGCACTGGAAGACGCCGACCAAGTCGATGAGATCTTGGGACTCACGCCCGCGGGCCTTCCCACAGACCAAGAAGACGAGGACTAATTGCAACAAGACGGCGGGGCACCGGTGCAAACGCGGGCGCCCTACCGCTTTTCGTATCGCACTTGTCTGGAGCGTGCTCCAATGTGCAACAATGGCGTTTCGCCCTATCAGATGCGAAAGGAAGCCCATGTCTCAGAGAAGCACCAGCCCGCTCAGCCTCTCCACCGTGCGCCGCACGCTGCAGCGGTTTTGGGGTGTCACGCGCACGCAGCCGCTGATTGTCTTTCTCTCGGTGTTCTCGTCGGCGGGCTACATCTTTTTGCTGACGTTTGCCAATACCTATGTGATGGCCCTCATTGTCGACCGCGTTCAAGCCGGTCCCGTGGCGGGTGACCAGGTGTTTGAGGTCTTCGGCCCCTATATCCTGGCGCTCGTACTCGTTAACCTGGTGGGTCAAATCCTCTCCAAGCTACAGGACTACACCGTCTACAAGCTCGAGATCGCAGGCAACTATCACCTGGCGCGTCTAAGCTTCGACACGCTCTCCAACCAATCCATGACATTCCATACCAGCCGCTTTGGCGGATCGCTTGTGAGCCAGACAAGCCGTTTTATGAGCGGCTACACGGGTCTGGTCGACGTGACGGTGTATTCGCTCATCCCCACCATCACCTCGGTCATCTGCACCGTGGCCGCACTCGCCCCGGTGGTGCCGACGTTTACCGTGATCCTAGTGTGCATCATGGTCGTCTACATCGCGTTTGTCTGGCTTATGTATAAGCGCATCATGCCGCTTTCGGCCGCGACGTCCGCCGCGCAGAACAAGCTCTCGGGCGTACTCTCCGACGCGGTCACGAACATCTTGGCCGTCAAGACTTGCGGGCGCGAGGACTTTGAACGCGATCTGGCGGACGCCGCCGATCGTGCCGCGCGCGATGCCGAGACGGTCTCGATGCACGCCATGATGCAGCGCAACTTTACGACCTCGGGTCTTATCGTCATCACCATGGCCGTGGTGAGTGTGTTCGTGGCGGGCGGCAACGCGTGGTTTGGCATCTCGGCCGGCTCGCTCGTCATGATCTTTACCTACACCTATAACCTCACCATGCGCCTGAACTACGTAAGCTCCATGATGCAGCGCATCAACCGCGCTTTGGGCGATGCGGCCGAGATGACGCGCGTGCTGGACGAGCCATGTTTGGTGGCAGACGACCCGGACGCCCCTGAGCTCAAAGTGACCGAAGGCGCGATTGATTTTGAGCACCTGAGCTTTGCGTACCGTGACGCTGCGGCGGGCGAGAGCGTGTTCGATGACCTGACACTTCATGTGGCGGCGGGCCAGCGCGTGGGCCTGGTGGGCAAATCGGGCTCGGGTAAGACGACGCTCACCAAGTTGCTGCTGCGCCTGGACGATGTCCAGGGCGGCCGCGTGCTCGTGGACGGTCAGGATGTCTCGCGCTGCACGCAGCAGAGCCTGCGCCGCCAGGTTGCCTACGTGCCGCAGGAGGCGCTGCTGTTCCACCGCTCCATTCGCGAAAACATTGCCTACGGTCGTCCCAACGCCACTGATGAGCAGATTCGCGAGGCCGCGCGCCTGGCCAATGCCCTGGAGTTTATCGACCGCTTGCCCCGCGGCTTTGACACCATGGTGGGCGAGCGCGGCGTCAAGCTCTCGGGCGGCCAGCGGCAGCGCGTGGCTATCGCCCGCGCCATCCTAACCGACGCGCCGATTCTGGTGCTCGACGAGGCGACCTCTGCCCTCGACAGCGAGTCCGAGGCGCTGGTGCAGGAGGCGCTTGAAAACCTGATGCGTGGACGTACCTCCATTGTGGTGGCGCACCGCCTGTCCACCGTGGCGGCGCTCGACCGCATCGTGGTGCTGGCCGATGGCGAGATCGTCGAGGACGGCACGCATGCGCAGCTCGTCGAGGCGGGCGGTGAGTACGCGAGCCTGTGGAGCCGTCAGACCGGCGCATTCTTGGAGGCGTAAGCGTCTCGGACGTGGGACAATTGTGCCCATAAGTTTATTGTGCCGTTGAGCCAAGGAGTCGTTATGCCACGCGAGACCAATGCCGCCAAACGCGAGCGCGCCGTTGAGGTGTGTGAGCGCCTCAACCGTCGCTATGGCCCGGTCGAGTGCTTTTTGGACCACGAGAATCCCTTCCGCCTGCTGATCGCGGTGCTGCTCTCGGCGCAAACGACCGATGCGCAGGTCAACAAGGTGACGCCGCGGCTGTTCGCCCAGTGGCCCACGCCCGAGGCCATGGCCGGGGCGAGCGTGGCTGACGTGGCAGACACCATCAAGTCACTCGGCTTCTACAAGAGCAAAGCCAAACATGCCGTCGAGGCCGCGCAGATGATCGTCGCCGACTATGGCGGCGAGGTGCCGGCCGACATGAAGGAACTCGTGAAGCTGCCGGGCGTGGGACGCAAGACGGCGAACATCGTGCTCAACGTGGGGTATGGCATCGTGGAGGGCATTGCGGTGGACACGCACGTCAACCGCATTGCGCACCGCCTGATGCTGAGTCCCAAGACGCATGCCAAGGAGCCGCTGAAGACCGAGCAGGATCTGCTCAAGATTTTGCCGCGCGAGTATTGGGAGTCGGTCAACCATCAGTGGATCACCTTCGGTCGCGAGATCTGCGACGCCCGCAAACCCAAGTGTGACGAGTGTCCGCTGGCAGATTTGTGCCCCAGCGTGCGCGTAGCGGGGTAGGGCGGAACGCATCTTCGTCTGGCGTTTTTTGCGGGGCTGGGTTTGCCCTTGAGCCGGAGTCCTCTTCATGCGCTACCATGACAGACAATGTATTTGACGTACGACCCGCCGAGCTTGCCCCGGCGGGCTTTTGGCGTTGCGATGCCGGAGGAACAGCATGCTCATTCACCGTATAGCCGCGCAGCTCTACACTGCCGAGGCGCTGCAGACCGTCGAGGCCGGACTCGATGCCGGCGAGGACGTGACGCTGGCCGTGTCGCAGTCGGGTCGCACGCTTATGGCGGCCGCCCAGTTTGCGCGCCGCCCGCGCCCCACGGTCTACGTTGTGAGTGGCGAGGATGCGGCCGATCGCGCCGCTCGTAGCCTTGCCGCTTACGTGGGCCTGGCGCATGTGTGCCGTTTCCCTGAGCGCAAGGATTATCCGTGGCGCGAGCAGGCGCCCGACGACGCCGTGGTGGCGCAGCGCTGCGAGGCCCTGGGACGCATCGTGCGCGGGGACAACTGCATCATGGTTGCCTCGGCTCGCGCGTTGCTGCGCTGCGTGCCGCCGGTCGAGAGTCGCTATTGGGAGTCCACCACTTTTGCGGTGGGCGAGGAGATTCCTTTTGACGAGGTGCCGCAGCGCCTGGTGGGCATGGGCTACACCAATGCCGGCGCCGCCGACGCGCCCGGCCTGTTCCGTGTGCACGGCGACACCGTCGAGGTGTTTCCCGCGCAGGAGAAGGCGCCCGTGCGCATTGAGTTCTTTGGCGACGAGATCGACCGCATTCGTCGTATGGTGAGCTCAACGGGGCAGACCATCGGCAACGAGGACAGTATCGAGATCTTCCCGTGCCGCGAGCTGGCGCTCACCGACGAGGCGGTCCACAACATGCATGTGGCGCTCTACCGCGCCAGCCAGGACGATAGCAAACTGGCGGCGCTGCTCGAGATGGTGGATGCACGCATCGTCACGCCCGAGCTCGACCGCTTTTTGCCGGTGATGTACGGCCAGACCGTAAGCCCGCTGGCACACGTGAGCGGCAAGGCGCTCGTGGTTTTGTCCGAGCCGCGTTCGCTGTTCGACGACTGCCTGCGCGCCTACGAGGATATCGAGGCCCGTGCCGGCGAGGCGGGGATTGACCGCCTGGATGGCCTGTATGTACGTGCTCAGCAGCTCGATTTTGGTGCTCAGCAGCGCCTGAACTATGTGAGCCTCATCCGTGCCGGTGGTGCGGTGACGGCCGAGCTCAAGATTGAGCAGCCGGCCATCGCAGGTTCGGACAACCGTTTTATGACGCGCATCCAGGAGGTCGTGGGCAAGCGCTATGCCTGCGTGTTTGCCATCCCCGACCGCGGTGCGCGCGAGTCGATGGAGCTCACCTTTGGCGACGAGGGCATTACCTTTGAGGAATCGCTGACTGCAGCGCCCGAAAATGCCGGCGTCGTTGGCGACCGCGTGCGCGTGGCAGCGGCGGATTCCGCCGACCGTGCCGCCCGCCAGGAGGCCCATGCTTCCATTCGCGAGCGCAAGGCAGATGCGCTCAACGCCCGCTCACTCGAGGCGGGTGC
>CAJLAN010000074.1 GCA_905204635.1 uncultured Collinsella sp.
GGAACTGATAGCGATGTTGCACAGGGAGCGGAAGGCGATCTCCCCTGTTTGCTCGAAGCGCTTGTAGGAGGCGAACGCCACTATCAAAATGAGGTTTCAATTTTGATAGGATGCTCCCTTGTCTTTCCTCTCAAAATTGAAACCTCATTTTGAGAGGCTTCCCTCGTCCAAACTTAAAGAAAACTTGATAGGTATTGACTTAGGTTTCCTTCTGCGTAGAATGTGGTGTTAGCACTCAGTAAGGGAGACTGCTAACGCTTTTGTCGCCGCCGGTCAACGACTGACGTACAGACCGAACGCACCGCGGGACACCGCCGGCGCGCGACCTACACTGAGGCAGTTATGCGTCTTCCGACCATAGGAAAGAAGGACAAGAACCTATGCGCAAGTTCAAGACAGAGAGCAAGAAGCTGCTCGACCTCATGATCAACTCCATCTACACCAATCGCGAGATCTTCCTGCGCGAGCTTATCTCTAACGCGAGCGACGCCGTCGACAAGCTCAACTTTAAGAGCCTGCAGGACCCGAGCGTCAAGATCGACCAGGGCGACCTGGCCATTCGCGTCTCCTTTGATAAAGACGCCCGCACCATTACCATCTCGGATAACGGCATTGGCATGACCGCCGAGGAGCTCGAGCGCAATCTGGGCACCATCGCCCATTCCGGCTCCGAGGAGTTTAAGACCGAGAACGCCGAGCAGCAGGGTTCGGATGTCGACATCATCGGCCAGTTTGGCGTGGGCTTCTACTCGGCTTTTATGGTCGCCAGCCATGTGAAGGTCGTCAGCCGCGCCTACGGCGCGGATGTCGCCCATGTGTGGGAATCCGACGGTCTTGAGGGCTACACCATCGAGGACGGCGAGCGTGCCGAGCACGGTACCGATGTCATCCTGACGCTGCGCGAGAACGAGAAGCTCGATGCCGACGGCGAGGCCGAGACCTACGATCGCTTCCTGACCGAGTGGGGCCTCAAGAGCCTAATTCAGCAGTACAGTAACTATGTGCGTTACCCGATCCAGATGATGGTGTCCAAGAGCCGCCAGAAGCCCAAGCCCGAGGATGCTGGCGATGACTACACGCCCGAGTACGAGGACTACCAGGAGCTCGAGACCGTCAACTCCATGACGCCGATCTGGAAAAAGCGCAGCTCCGATGTCGAGCAGAAGGACTACGACGAGTTCTACAAGTCCACGTTCCACGACTTTGACGATCCTGCGCGCACCATCAGCTTCCATGCCGAGGGCACGCTCGAGTATGACGCCCTGCTGTTTGTGCCGGGCCGCGCGCCGTTCGATCTGTACAGCAAGGATTACGAGAAGGGTCTGGCGCTCTACAGCTCCAATGTCCTGATCATGGAGAAGTGCGACGACCTGCTGCCCGACTACTACAACTTTGTCCGCGGCGTCGTGGATTCCGCCGACGTGTCGCTCAACATCTCGCGTGAGACGCTGCAGCAGAACCGTCAGCTCAAGGCCATCGCCAAGCGTGTGGAAAAGAAGATCACCGCTGACCTTGAGGATATGCGTGACAACGACCGCGAGGCCTACGAGAAGTTCTTTGAGAACTTTGGCCGCGGCCTTAAGTACGGCATCTACTCGAGCTATGGCATGAAGGCCGATGAGCTCGCCGACCTGTTGCTGTTCTGGTCTGCCAAGGAACAGAAGATGATTACACTGGCCGAGTATGCCAAGGGCATGCCCGAGGATCAGAAGGCCATCTACTACGCCGCCGGCGATTCGCGCGAGCGCTTGGCCAAGATGCCCGTGGTAAAGGGCGTGCTCGACCGCGGCTATGACGTGCTGCTTCTGACGCAGGACGTGGATGAGTTTACCTTCCAGGCCATGCGTGAGTACGTTGCCGCCGATATGCCCAAGATCTACGAGGACGATGCTGCCCGCGAGGCTGCCGAGAAGGCTGTGGCCGACGGTGCCGAGCCCGAGGTCGAGGATCGTCATCTGGAGCTCAAGAACGTCGCGACCGGTGATCTTGACCTGGCGACCGAGGATGAGAAGAAGGAGGCCGAGGACGCCACCAAGGAGAACGAGGACCTCTTTAGCGCTATGAAAGAGGCACTCGGTGACAAGGTCGAGAAAGTTGCCGTCTCCGCGCGCCTGACCGATGCCCCCGCTTGCATCACCACCGAGGGTCCGCTTTCGCTTGAGATGGAGAAGGTACTCCAGAAGGGACCCGAGGGCGCGCCCGACGGCATGCCCAAGAGCCAGCGCGTGCTCGAGCTCAACGCCAAGCACCCGGTCTTTGACAAGCTTGTCGCTGCCCAGAAGGCAGGCGACGCCGACAAGATCAAGCAGTACTCTGGTCTGCTCTACGATCAGGCCCTGCTGGTCGAGGGTATCCTCCCCGAGGACCCCGTTGCCTTCGCGGCGGCTGTTTGCAACTTGATGTAGTTAGGTAGTTACGCGGTTTTACCAAACCGCGTAACGGCTCGACGCTGCCCTCAGTTCCGCCGTTCTAACGAACGGCGGACCAGTCGACGCTGCGCGGGCGCCAGAGCGACAACTTGTCATTCAAAGAGGACGGCATGACCAGAAGGTCTATGCCGTCCTCTTTTCATGCCAATTTGTTCGCTCTGGCGCCCGCTCGCTGGCATTGCTAAAACATCGATGTTACCGTGGTCCAAACTAGTCGTTGGGGGCGTTCTTGTTTGACCAGTCGTTTAAGAACGTCCCCGATGACTATTTGAATTGCTAATTTGTGCGGGTTGTGGTTTTGTGACCTGCTGAAATTAAAGATACTGTACAACTGTACGTTAATTCGTCTTCGTAGTATATTGCTACCCGCAAAACTCAATACCATTGTGCTCTGAGACGCTAAAGCGCTTACGTACAATGGTTATCGATAGTACGATTCGATTCAACGACAGGATGGATGGTCCAAGCGTGAGTCTCGGCAGCAAACTATCCAATGCAAAGGTCTCCTTTGCGATATTTAAGCGCGACATTAAGCGACTGCTTGTGAACCCCGTCGCCTTGGTGGTTACCCTTGGCGTGTGCGTTATTCCCTCGCTGTATGCCTGGTACAACATCGTGGCCAACTGGGATCCGTACGGAAACACCCAGGGCATCAAGATTGCCATCGCCAACAACGATCGGGGCACCCAAAACGACCTGGTGGGCGAGCTCAACGCGGGCGATCAGGTCGTCGATCAGCTCAAGGAGAACGATCAGCTGGGCTGGACCTTCGTCGATTCTGCGGCCGATGCCAAAGAGGGCGTCGAGAGCGGTGAGTACTATGCGGCCATCGTAGTCCCCAAGAACTTCTCGGATAACCTGGTTTCGATGCTCGACGGCAACTACCATCAGCCCAAGCTTACGTACTACGTCAATGAGAAGAAGAGCGCTATTGCGCCCAAGGTTACCGACACCGGTGCAAACACCATCGAGGAGCAGATCAACTCGGAATTTGTCTCCACGGTGGGCGAGACCGTTGCCAGTATTGCCAAGGATGCCGGAGTCGATTTAAAGGACAAGGCAACCCAGACTCAGGATTCGTTGGCCGGTTCGGTATCAGAGGCTTCCGATACGTTGGGCGAAGTGCGTGATTCGATTGGCGACATGAATGCCGCCATCGATAAGACGAGTGGTTCCATTGCCTCGGCAGATGCGGCACTTGCCGGTCTGCAGGGTCAGGCGCCGTCGCTGACGCAGGCGATCTCCCAGGGCAATGACCTGCTGGGCGAGGCTCGCGCCACGGCGGGCAACTCTGTCGCCTCGCTCTCCAAGGCGCTCTCGGAAGGCAGCCTTGCGCTCACCAAGACGTCAGCCTCCGCAAACGCTGCGATTGGCAAGCTGACGGGCACGGTCGCATCTACGACTACCCGTATCGACAACTCGCTTGAGTCTCTCCAAGCGACGATCGACCACAATAAGGCCGTTATCGGGCACTTGGAAATTCTCGTCAATGACACGTCGACAGGTTCCAAGGAAATTGACGCGCGCATTGTATCGATCATCGATTTGCTCCGCGAGCAGAATGAAAAGCTTCAGAGCATCAAGGACGGTCTGTCTGCGCAGTCGAGCGCCATGGCGAATGACGCTGCGGCTGTCTCGGGTGCCAGCGACGCTATCAATAATGCAATTCAGACCGGTGCGACCAACCTTGGCCAGGCTCAGACGGACCTGGGTCAAAACGCGCTGCCGAAGGTCTCGAGCGCACTTGATTCGTTTGCCGCCGTCTCGGGTGATCTGACGGGAATCGTGTCTGGCCTCACGCCTACTATTGCAAGTGCGCGCGGTACACTTTCGCAACTCAACGCCACGCTCGGTCAGGCCAAGACCACGCTGTCCCAGACCGATGCCTCGCTTGCCAAGGTCCAGGACAAGCTCGCAACCGCCGCCAACGACATCGCGGCGCTACAGACCTCCGAGTCCATGGGCGAGCTGGCCGGCCTGATGGGCGTCGACGTCGATGATGTTGCAGACTTCATGGCATCTCCGGTCGAGCTGACCTCAAAGTCAATTTACCCGGTCAAGAGCTTTGGTTCGGGCATTGCCCCGTTCTATACCAATCTGGCGCTGTGGGTGGGCGGCTACGTGCTTATCGCCATCTACAAGCTCGAGGTCGACCGCGAAGGCATCGGCAGCTTTACCGCGCGTCAGGGCTACTTTGGCCGCTGGTTGCTCCTGGTGATCCTGGGCGCGTTGCAGGCCATCATCGTTACGGTAGGCGATCTGGTGATCGGCGTGCAGTGCGTCAGCCCGCTGCTGTTCGTGCTGGGCGGCATCGCCATCTCGTTCACCTACGTCAATATCATCTATGCGCTGTCCACCACGTTTAAGCATATCGGCAAGGCTATCGGCGTCATTCTGGTTATCGTGCAGATCCCGGGTTCGTCGGGTATGTACCCCATCGAGATGATGCCAGGCTTCTTCCAGTGGCTGCACCCGCTGCTGCCCTTTACCTACGGCATCAATCTGCTGCGCGAGACGGTCGGCGGCATGTATTCGTTCAACTACCTGTTTAACCTGTGCATTCTGGGCGTGTTCTTGATCGTGGCGCTCTTTATCGGCCTGCAGCTGCGTCCGCTGCTGCTCAACCTTAACCTGCTCTTTGATAAACAGCTCTCCACGACCGGTATGATGATTTGCGAGTCCAACGACCTGCCGCGCCAGCGCTACTCGCTGCGCACGGCCATGCGCGTCATGCTCGATTCCGATTCGTACCGTCGCGAACTGCTCGATCATGCGGTCGCCTTTGAACATCGCTACCCGTACTACATCAAGGGCGGTTTTGCCGCCGTGGTGGGCGTTCAGGTCCTGCTCTTTGTCCTGTCGACGGTTCTCGATATCGACAATAACGGCAAGATCATCCTGCTTGTCATTTGGATCATCTCGGTTATTGCCATCTGCGGCTGGCTGATCAATATCGAATATATCCGAGCGAGCCTCAATACCCAGATGCGCATCTCGGCGCTTTCGGATGAGGACCTGCGTCGCGAGATGCGCGAACACACGGCCGCCATTCCTGCCGCCCGCCACATGTTTGGCCTCAACGCCAGCGAGCGTGGTGCCAAGGGCGGCGATCAGTCCACGGGCCGCTTGCCGCATATCGGCTCGCACCATAAATCTCAGGGCAGCGACAGCACAGCCACAAATGATGGAGATACCACCGCGCTTGGCAAGCACTCCAAAGGAGGTGAGGCATAAATGAAGAACATCCTGCATCTGTTTAAGCGCGATGTCCAAAACGTGTCTCGCTCCGTGATCGGCTTGGTTGTCGTGATGGGCCTCATTATCGTACCGTGTCTGTACGCGTGGTTTAACATCGCCGGCAGCTGGGATCCGTACGGCAACACCGGCAATCTTAAGATCGCCGTGGTCAACACCGATGAGGGTTACGAGAGCGATTTGATCCCCGTCGAGGTTAACGTGGGCGAAAACGTGACCGCCACCCTACGCGGCAACGAGAGCTTCGATTGGGTTGTGCTCAACAATCGCGAAAAGGCTATCGAGGGCGTTAAGTCGGGCGCGTACTATGCTGCCGTCGTTATCCCCAAAACGTTTAGCGCTGACATGATGACGCTTTTCTCGACCGACGTGAAACACGCCGATATCGAGTTTTACGAGAACCAGAAGGCCAACGCCATTGCGCAGATCGTGACCGAGAAGGGTTCGAGTGCCGTTCAGAGCCAGGTTAACGAAACTTTTACCGAGACCATTACGAGCATCGGTCTTAAGACGGTGTCCAGCCTGCTCGATTACATGAGCACCGACCAGGTCAGCAACTTTATCGCCAACCTGTCCTCGACGCTTGGCGATTCGATTGAGGACCTGCGAGACGTTCAGGCAAATGCTTCGTCGCTGGCGGGCATTTTGAGCTCTACGTCCGATTCGTTGACGTCGGCGAGCGGTATGCTCCAGCAGACGGGTACGGTCGATGAGTCGACCAAGCGGTTGATGGAGCATGCCAAGAGCGGCATGAGCGATTCCAAAGAAGCGCTGAAGGCCGCCAACGACGCCATCAACGCCGCGATTGACGGAAGCGCTGGCTCGTTCGACAACGTGT
Source organism: uncultured Collinsella sp. (assembly GCA_905204635.1). Taxonomy (GTDB): domain Bacteria; phylum Actinomycetota; class Coriobacteriia; order Coriobacteriales; family Coriobacteriaceae; genus Collinsella. Next base: position 6,523 of record CAJLAN010000074.1, read on the forward strand.
CCGCCGAGCTTGCGAAGGCATTCGATGCCGCGAATCAGCATGTTCACCTTACGGTGTCTCAGCTCAACGATGCCGCGGCGGCGCTCAATACACGTGCCGACGATATCGACGCCACGGCCGACCAGCTCCGCGGCTTTGCCGAGCAGGTCAGTGACGAAAAGCTCCAGGAGAGCCTCAAGTCTGTGGCAACATCGCTGAACAGGATCGCGGTGGAGTATCGCAACAGCGCCAAGGACCTGACGGCAACTGCTAAGTCCCTTTCTGACAGCATGGCAGAGGTCAACAGCACGCGTGCCGAAGTCGACCAGGCCATCGCCGATGCCAAGGCGGGCATTTCGGGCGCCAAGTCCGACTACGACTCCACGTTCTCGGTCAAGGCAAAGGAGCTCAAGAAGACGGTTTCAGGCATCCTGGACTCGCTGGATGGCATCTCGGGCGATCTGGATAGCGCCGTAGACGGCCTGACCAACGCATCCGGTTCGCTGGCAAAGGGCCTCTCCAAGGCCGCCAAGCTGGTCAACAAGGCTTCCGATCAGCTAGGTGAAGCGTCCGATAAGATCAGTGCGTTTAAGGATGAGCTCGATGGCGCCCTGATGTCGGACGACCTTGCCACGATCAAGACGATGATTGGCAACGATCCCGAGGGTTTGGCCGTGTCGCTTTCCGGTCCCGTCGCGCTCGATCGCAAACCGGTCTATCCGATCCGCAACTACGGCTCGGCCATGGCGCCGTTCTACACGATTCTGTCGCTCTGGGTCGGCTCGATCGTGCTGGCGGCCATGATGAAGGTGTCGGTTGACGATGAGCTTATCAACGAGCTCATCCCCGTACGCCTACACGAGATCTACCTGGGTCGTTACTTGTTCTTTGGCGGTTTGGCTCTGCTGCAGGCAACGCTCGTGTGCGCGGGCGACATCCTGTTCTTTGGCATCCAGTGCGACAACCCGCTGCAGTTTGTGCTGGCGGGCTGGGTCGCGAGTCTCGTGTTCTCCAATATCGTCTACACGCTTACGGTTTCGTTTGGCGATATCGGCAAGGCTTTGGCCGGT
>CAJLAN010000075.1 GCA_905204635.1 uncultured Collinsella sp.
GAATAAAAGTTAGTGAGGCCCTGGCCGGTTGGCCAGGGCCTCGTTTTGTAAGGATGATTTGGGAGGTGGTGGGGGGACTGGTCAAGCTAACGGAACGCCGTAGCTAAAAATCCCCATCCCGGAAAAATCATTGCGCAGGTAGGACGGCAAAGGTAGCTAGAAAAGCCCCATCCTAAATGAGCTACAAGATTTCGGCTAGGAGCGCTCGGCGCCCATTTGTTTTATCACTGCAGGTAGAAAGCGCGATAATGCGTGCATCGAGGCCAGCGCCGTCCATGTTCGCATGCACCGCCGTCTGCGAGATATGCGCGAGCAGCGTCTGCATTGAGGCCTGGTCCAGGTTTCCCGGCCCAAAGATAATGTCATCACTCGCAGCAAACGAGCACACGGCAACAATGCGCAGGCGGAACGCCCCATCCTTTGTGTAGAGCGTGCCCGTGCGGTGCAGGTCAAAGAAGCCCCTGTCTAAAAACCGATCGACATCGCCAAACATCGCGCCGTTATCCATGTGGTGCGCATAGAGCAGATTGTAGGAATCGGTCATCGCGCGACTGTTGCGCGTATCCAAAAACACCGCTCCCGAAACCGCGGACTCCCCCAACACGTTTTTGTTGAGGTATTCCTGGTTATCTTTTCCCTGAACAAAGGGATAGTCGATGTTGGTGCCATCGATGGTAACCCATCCGACCACGTCGGGATTTTTGGCCATCAGTTCCTGCAGGCGTGCGCAATCGTTGGCCCCGGTGGGTTTGTAGTGCAGCAGCTCATCGCTGATGAACCCACCGTTCATAACGTTGTTTGTGTCCCACAGCGAATAGCCCCCGTACAGCAGCATGAGCAGCACGAGAAAGCCGGCAAACCACGTAAGCACGCGGTCGCCGGCTCTCGCCAGCCGAGCCATGCGTTTAAGCTCCATCGGCTGTAATCCTCGCTGTTTTAATGGCGGTTACGACGAGGACGGAAGAAGACCACGCCCATCACGGCAGCAAACGCGACGATTGCCGCATAGGGAACGACCGTCCGAATAACATCGGTGGGAACGGTAGCCTCTTTGGTGTTGGTAAAGGTCACCGTGGTGTCAGAAGTACCGATACCCTTCTCGGCAATAGAGTTACCTTCTGTCGAACTGGTGTCATCACCAATCTTGTACGACGTCTTATAACCTTCGCTATGATAATCCGCCTCAGTTACGGCGAATTTATCCTCCGATGAGAGACCGTAAAAGATGACGGATTCTCCGTTCTTAAGGCTCACGCTAATCGCAGTTCCCGACGCGGCCTTAACTTCGTTCGGGGTAGTAGTCCCGTCTTTCACAGTGGCGTACTTATAAGTCTCCCCGTCAGCGCCTTTAATCGTGACGGTAAAGTCAAAGTCCTTATTCTTGTCACCCTGGTTGCCGGCAACGACCTTTTTGATGGTCAACTTTTGGGTGACATATTTGTTCTCAAAGCCTGAGGTCTTGTCGCCCGATCCCGCCGCTGTGCTAAGAGTGCAGCCCTTAGCAACTAAGCCTGAGTCGCCATTTTCTACGTAAACATCCAGGAACAGCTCCTTATACTCAACGTCGTTGAGGCCATCCAGCTCTGGCGGCGTCTGCGTAATTTTGTATCGATAGATGCCCGGAGCCGCGAACTTTGAGGTATCAAGGCTGACGCTCATTGGGGCGGTTATTGTCTTAGTAACGCCGTCGGTATTATCTTCGCTAGAAAGACCTTTGGCAGAATAATTTACGGAAGACGGCGAAAGCGAAACGGCCCCTTCCGCTCCAGCAGTAACGGGCATACCCGTGTTCGTAAGCTCGCTCGTCTCCGCCGGCGAGGTCGAATACTTAAACTGCGCATTCGGCTCCACAGCATCCTTGTTCATGGTAAGCGTCGAGGTGATCGTAACTTTGTTGTCAGTTACCGGCAGATGCGGAGTAGCAGATCCCTCCTCCGCCCACGCGGGCGTGACAACTCCCACCAAAGCCAGCAGCATCGTGGCAGCCACAACTGCAAACGCCGCCAGTCGCCTCTTTCCAGTTTTCATGTTGTATCCTTCCTCTCGGGCATATGCCCTTAATAAAACCAAGCTCCGTGCCTACAAGTTCGACCTGCGCAGCACGCTGATCACGTTTCCCTTGATCTGCGAACGGGCAATCGGCCCGTACAGGCGGCTGTCGTGTCCGCCCTCGCGCAGATCGGCCAGTACAAAGAACTCATCCGTTCCCAGGTGCACGGGATAGTCCACAGCAGACTCGTAGCGCGGCGTCGGCGTGGTGATATCGCTTTCCACCACAACAGCCCCGTTAACCATGAGTTCGCCTGCCTCGGTAACCGTGATCTCATCACCGGGACGGGCAACCACGCGGCCCAGGCGCTCTTCGCCATCCGCGGTGTATACCACCACGTCACCCTCGTTGAAGCTCTGGCTGAGCCTCCAGTAGAGCATGACGTCACCCGAACAGATACGCGGGGCCATCTCGCCGGTCGTGACCGCACCCACGCCCAAGACCACGCCGAAGAGCAGCCAGAGCGTCACGACAAAAAATGCCAGGCGCGCCAGAAAGCCCACGATATCGCGCCGGTCGTCTGCTTCCCTTAGATCTGGCGCCGCGTGTGCGCCTATCTTCGCGCTCGGCACGGTCGGGCGCCCCGCGCCACAAGACCTCCCCCGCGGAGCGGCGCGTGCGGGTGCCCCGCCACCAGCATTACTGGCGCTATGTCTTCTCATAGGCGCCCGCCCTTCCTGGAGCCGCGATATAAACGCAGCGCAACCATGCCCGTGGCCAGCAGCACGCCGGCGGCCAAAATCGCCAGGGCATAGATGGGATTGTGCGTGATACCCGTAGGCACCGCGACCTGTCGGGAATTGGTGGCCTTAGCTTCAACGGCAACGGTCACACGCGGACCGTTGAGCGTGCCGCTCGCACCCGTAAGCTCAGCGTGGTAGCCCAACGAAGAGTAATCGTCTTCGCTCACGGTATAGGTCGCGTTGTAATCCAGCGTTTTAATCGAAACGGTCAGGCCGTCCTTAACGGCAAACGGCACGGTCGCCCTGCCCTGGCCATCGGCCGTAAAGGCCGTCTTGTTTTCCATGGTTTCGGCCTGATCATTCGGTCGCGCCACGAGCGCATGGCTGCCCTGGGCAGACGCATCCGAATACTCGATGGCGTAGGTCTGACCAGCCTTGAGACCCGTAAAGGTCACCGTCATCTTAAAGTAGGCACGCTTGTCGCCCATATTGCCCGTAACGCTCTTGGAAACCTTGAGTGTGTAGGTGCGCGGGGTGAATCGTGCGTATACGCATCCCGTATGGCGGTCCTTCACGTTGTACGTATAGGTGGGTGAAGACGACAGCAGCTCCGGGGCGTCTGGATTCGATAGGTCATACCAGCCCTCAAAGTGATAGCCCTCCTTGGGAGCGGCCACCGCCTCCACAAACGTGCCGTCATCCACAAAGTAGGCAACGCCCGATTTTTCGTACGCGTCGGCGTCCTTGTCCGAGCCATCCCCGGCATCGATAGAGCCCTTTGCCCCCTTAAGCTTGGAGCTGACCGTGCCGCCCGTCGTTACGTTGCTCCACGTGCCATCGGCATTTTTAAGCTGGGCAACAAAGGCCTGACGATACTTCCATTGCGCCACAAATGTCGCGCCCTGACTCTCAGGGATGTTTTCGACCGTTACCGTATCGCCCGCAGCGCCGGTATCCGGATTGACCTTCTTGCCCCTAATGGTAAGAGTGCCGGAATCCGTGGTGCCCTCGGGTGCTGTATGGGTCACGGTGTGCTCCGCGCTAAAACGAACGGCTTTTCCCGAGCCCGCGTACTCCCAGCCCATAAACTTCCAGCCGTCGTTTTGTCCTTCGGCGGCATGGGAGGTATAGCTAGCTCCAGCGCCAGAAAGCTGCACGAAATCGCCCGTGGACTCATCGGACGGATCATAGTGATACGCTTTGCCGCCGTTCACATCGTATTGAACGCCTGCCTTGGAAAACACGAGGTGCACTTTATAGTGCTTTGTGACCTTGTCGACCTTAAAGTGATAGGTGCCATCGTTCAATTCGGTCCAGTGCGCCGCATCGTTCGCGGAATAGAACTCGCCGTTGACAAAAGCACCGATAAAGACTGCCCCGTCATCGCGCTTGGCATCGACCATAAAGTAGGAGTTCTTTTCCTGTTTACCTACGTAGTTTTTGGCATAGGTAAAGTCGGCGGTCTTGGTATCGGAGTTATAAAAATACGTTCCGCTTCCGTTGGGCGTGTACGTCTCTATGCGATAGAACTCCCTAAACGAGATATTGTCGAGGAAGTTGCCGGTCGAATTGCTCCCGTTGGCCGTGTTGTAGGCCACAAAAGCAAAGACGCTCTGGTTTTGTCCATCCGGAATGGTGTAGGTATAGTCGTAGTCGACCTTTTTATTGTACTCGAGCGCGTTGGAACCGTAGGAAGCCCACACGTCGTTTTCGGACGCCATGATCCACACGCACCATTTTTCGGTATGTTCCGCATCGGCCGTCCATGAGAACGCGCTTCCGCTGGACGCATTGGCAAATCCGCCCACTTTGTCAAACTTGCTTGAATACAGGATGATCTTCTTGCTGCAGCCCGATTGGGAAAAATTGGCCACATCCAAGCCGACATAGTTATCGACGCTTATTTGAATCCATTGAATAATTTGCTGGTACTGATCGAGTGCCTTTTGACTGTCCTTATACGGCTCGTTTTCTTGCCGCGGACCGATGATAAGGGCCATGGCGTCTCGACCCGAGCGGCCGCGGTGGTCGAGCCCCCACTCGTACTGTTTTCCCGGCTCGGTCGTCACATATTGGTAGAGCGAACTCGCCTCGTGCGCGTTGAGCTCAGCTGCATAGTCACCATCGGAGGGCGTAAACGTAACAGAATGCCCGGATGGGTCGATATAGTAGTCGTTCTGGGCAACGATCTCGATACGATGGTCCGTCTCGGTCGTGCGCCAATGGGGCGAGCACAGCGTAAACTTGCTGGTGCTCTTGTTCCCTAGATGTATATCGTCTTCAAAACTGCCGTTAGCAATGTTCGTATTTTCGTTCTTAAGATTCGAGGTCGAGAACGCATAGCGCGTGAGCGTTGTCATGGTCTCGGACGAATTTTCTTGATATACCTTGCCAAAGTCAGTATAGATGTCACGCGTGCCCTGCTTTTCCACGTGAACGTCGTTGACCAGATTGCCAAACCACTCCCGGTATTGTTTGTTCGCCCCCGTAAGATTTGAATCGTAGCAAGTCAGTGCAAGCATCGTCTTTTCGGACGCTGCGGTATAGTCAGCCTGATAGGCAAACTCATCGTCTTGTTCGGGAAGATCTCGATAATAATGCGTACTGTTGGTGCCAAAGGAGAACCAACCCTGTCCGTTAGAGCTTACGAGCCACACAGAAAGCGCAATGCGACCGTCGCTCTGCTCAAACGAGAAGTGGGATCCGTCGGCGCTGCTACCAGCAAAGCCGCCATTTGCAGCAAAGGGATCGCTGTAAACGGTGTACTGCTCAACGGTATTTCCCTGGGGCATCTTGCCCTGCGCCTTAAGCCAAGTCCGCAGTTGCATGAGCTGGTCTTGGCCTGCGCTGTTAACCGACAGATTCTCCTGCTGAGGACCCATCGTGAGCATCAGCACGTCGTGGTCGGTTGCGGCGCGATGGTTGAGGCCCCACTCGTACGTGGCGCCGCTCTGGGTGGAAAAGGTGGTGTAGGTTGATCCAGGTTCAAAATAATAACTGGTACCCTGTGGCTTAAAATTCCACGCAAGCGCAAAGTGATTACCGTTAGCTTGTTTGAGGTTTCTTTGACCGTTGAGGAGCTTCGTGGAGAGGTCGAGGCTCGACATCTCGCCGATTTTCTTAGCCGGAGAGGTCGTCGACCAACCAGAAGCTTGGTTGGTAAAGGTTGGGTTCGCTATAAGGTTGCCATCGTCACCGTACGCACGCGAGGGCAACCCCCCGACCATAACGAACGCGCATAAGACCGCTGCCAACATCACAAAGGTGCGGCGCATCGACGCTATATGACCGAAAGGACCCTGCATGGGCGCACCCCCCAGCCGCAGCCCGAGCTTTCGCGCAAGCTACACAAGTAGTACGTTTAAGTTTTTTGATTCTACAACCAGCCCAGGGCAAAAGCAAAATCATGCGTAACCGATTTGCAGTCATCTTTCGCATTTTTCGCATTGCGCAGGTAGGACGCCAAAAGTGGCTAAAAGGGCCTTGTCCTAAATGAGCTACTTGAGGAGTTGTGCCATGGCGTTGACGAATTTTTGTACTTGGAGAGTTGGCTCGAGCGGGTAGTGCAGAAAGACTGGCACCTCGCGACCGCATAGGAACGGCACGCCCACAAAGGCAGGGTGCACGCCCGACCACGCTCCGCAGGTGAGCACCGCGTCGCCCTTTTCCTCCGCCTCGTTAAAGAGCGCAAAGTCAAAGCTGTCCACGTCGATCACGTCCACACCGCCGTCGGCCAACAGGTCGATGCGCAGGCTGTCCATGGCGTCGTTGCCGTGACGGAGCACGCGCAGGCGCATGCCCTCCAGGTCGGCAACCGCGATGCGCGTCTTGCGCGCCAGCGGGCTCGCGCGCGGCACGTCGATATAAAACGGCACGTTGACAATGCGGAGCTTTTGGCAGGCATCGCCCCAGCGCGGGGTCGAAAAACTCGACTGCACCACATCGACCTCGCGGCCCAAGCTGCGCATAACGGTCTCGCGCTCGTCGTAGAGGTCGCTTACCGGCACGATCTCAAATCGCAGCGACGGTTCCAGATCATGAATGCCCGACCACATCGAAAGCGTCTGACGCCCCGGGCACATCATCGACACGCCCAGGCGCACGGCACCGCCATCGCCCGCCGCGCGTCGGGCACGGCGCAGTGCGTCCTCGGACTGCCGCATAATCGAGCGCGCGTCGTCCACCAGCAGAGCGCCGGCCGGTGTCACCTTGACGCCCGAGTGCGAGCGTTCGAACAGTATGATGCCGAACTCGGCCTCGAAACCCGACACCTGCTTGACGAGCGCCGGAGTCGACACGCGCAATTTTGCCGCCGCGCGCGAAAAGCTTCCCAGCTCCGCGGCGGCCGATATGGCCTCAAGTCGTCGATCGTACACGTCAATCTCCCGTTTTCGCGCCCGTGGCCACATGGTGCCACAGGGGGTTGTTTTCGCAGGTCACGCGTTCAATTGAGAATAAACTGCATCGCACAGTGTAAACCTACGGTTAACGCCATTCTAACAAATATGCAATTCACCTGCGCAAATGCAAAGCATACGATAACCAGCGAAAACCACGTGGGTCGGTTAATGGGAGCGACCCACCGGGAGGCACAAGAAGGGAAGTTCCTATGAGCAATTGGCTTAAGCTCGAGGGCGATGTCTGCGCCGTGACTGGCGCGCTCGGCGGTATGGGCGCCGAGATCTGCCGCGAGTTCGCCCGCAACGGCGCCAACGTCGTCATGCTCGACCTGGACGAGGAGAAGGTCAAGGCCCTGGAGGCCCTGGTGGCCAAGGAGATGGGTTTTGA
>CAJLAN010000076.1 GCA_905204635.1 uncultured Collinsella sp.
CTGCTCTGAATGCCAAGGGTGTGGTGACCAGCATCGGTCACTCCGACGCCACCTACGATGAGTGCATCGCCGCCATCAACGCCGGTGCCAGCTGCTTTACGCATACCTATAACGGTCAGCGCGGGCTGCATCACCGTGAGCCCGGTGTCGTGGGCGCTGCCATGTCCACGCCCGAGACCTACGCCGAGATCATCTGTGACGGCAAGCACGTTAACCCTGCCGCCATCAAGGCGCTGCTGCAGGCAAAGGGCTGGCAACACACGGTGCTCATCACTGACTGCCTGGGTTGCGGCGGCATGCCCGAGGGCAGCTACACCAGTGGTGGCATGGACGTCATCATGAAGGACAACCTGTGCTGGCTCGCCGACGGCAAGAGCATTGCCGGCTCGGTGCTCACGCTTGCCCAGGGCGTCAAGAACATCGTTGACTGGGGCATCGCCAGCGCCGATATCGCCATTCGCATGGCAACCGAGGTGCCGGCACGCTCCGCGCACATCGAGGATAAGTGCGGCAGCATCATGCCGGGTCGCGACGCCGACTTTGTCGTGTTCGACCATGAGCTTACCCTCGTCGAGACGTATGTTGGCGGCCAGAGCGTCGGCAACGCCTTTACCGAGTAACGATAGAAAAAGACGGCGGGCCCGAATCTGCTCGGACCCGCCGTATGGGTTAAACGCTCAAAAGCACCTTCACAGTTACAGCTTGTTAGCGATCTTCTTTGCCGTGCGCTTGACGCCGGCCACCAGGCCTCCTGCAGGATGCTCCTTCTCGTATGCTAGGCGCTTCTCGCGCTTGGCGTACTCTTCGACGATGATGTCGCCATACTCGTCTTCGATCTTGTCGAAGAAGTCGACGGCGCCCTTAATTTCCTCAGCGGTCGGGTGTCCCTTTTGGACACCGCCGGTGAGTTTGAACGGCCCCCACGTATCAAAGCCGGGGCAGCCGTAGACACCCATAAAGATGGCCTGCCTCATGCGGCAGATGCCATCGATATCCTTGCCGTACCACTTGTTTTTGCCACCGTAGGTCATAAGGCCAAACACCTTGTCCTGCGGCTGCAGCACGTTCGTGAGCACGCGTGCCATGTCCTTGTCGATCTCGGAGTAATAGATGCCCGTGGCGACACCGATCAGATGATATTCGTGCAGGTTGGGATACTCGTTTTTACCGAGCGTCTTCACATCGAGGGTATCGATCTCGGGGTGTGCCTCGACGATGGCGTCCACGAGCTTTTTCGTATTGCCGTGATGGCGCGAGGCGTAGAGGATGATGGTTCGCATAAGAAGGCCTTTCAGCTGTAATTGCATCAATGTCTGTATGGTACCCCGTTACATGGCTGGGATACCGGACGCATCGATGAACGTGCGGGTTTGTCCTTTGGTTAGGGCCGAGACGGGTACTTGCGAGCAAAAAGCAGTTGTTCGAAAGGATGGGCAATGGAATACGCTCTCTCCAACGATTCGATTTCTATTAAGGTGTCCACGGCCGGTGGTTCGTTTACCTCGATCGAGGCCGGAGGTCGCGAGTATCTGTGGCAGGGCGATCCCGCCGTGTGGTCCGGCCAGGCACCGATTTGCTTCCCGATTTGCGGAGGCTTGCGCGATAACAACGCCATGACGTTTGCCGGGCATCATGTAAAGCTCGCCCGCCATGGGTTTGCGCGCAAACAGGAGTGGAAGCTGCTGAGCCAGAGCGAGAACGAGCTGGCGATGTGCCTGGCTTCGGAGGATAACGCCGCGCTGCTGAGCGATTATCCGTACCCGTTTAAGCTTGTCGCTCGTTATACGCTCGAGGACGCTGCCGTGCGCGTTTCCTACGAGGTCACCAACGAGGGCACCGAGGACATGCCGTTCTTTATTGGCGGTCATCCCGGCTTTAGGTGTCCGCTCGATGAGGGCGAGGCCTATACGGACTACGAGTTGCGCTTTGAGAAGGACGAGGCTGCGGAGCTCTGCACCGCTGTCCCTTCGACTGGCTTGATTGATGTGGACAGGCGCTCCAAGAACCCCATGGTGGGAAAGACACTGCCTCTGTCGCATGAGCTCTTCGATTTTGCGGAGACCATCTTTGATGTGCTCGAGAGCCGTCAGGTCACGCTTTCCAAGAAGGGCGAGGACAAAGGCGTTTGCCTGAGCTTTGAGGGCTTCCCGTATCTCATTGTGTGGAGTAAGCCCGAGGGCGATTTTGTGGCAGTTGAACCCTGGGGTGGCCTTTCGACCTGCTCCGATGAGGACGACGTGCTTGAGCATAAGCGCGGCTGCCTTGTCGCCAAGCCCAAGGAGACCGTCGTTCGCTCGTTCACGATTGAGATTCTGTAATTCCGTTTTGTCGACTCGTATCGCGAGGCACAAGGAGCCTGCGAGATAAGGAGCTAAAAATGATCCTCACCGTTACGATGAACCCGTCTGTCGATACGCGCTATCAGCTCGATGAGCTCGTCATCGACGACGTCAACCGTGTGACGCCCGAAAAGACCGCCGGCGGCAAGGGCCTTAACGTAGCCCGCGTCCTTGGTCAGTTGGGCGACGATGTTGTGGCAACCGGCCTGCTTGGTGGCCATATGGGCGCCTATATGGCCGAGCTCATGGACGCTAACGGCATTAAGAATGATTTTGTGCCCATCAAGGGCGAGACTCGCATTTGCCTCAACATCCTCCACGCCGGCAACCAGACCGAGCTGCTCGAGAGCGGCCCGACGATTGCCCCCGAGGAGCTCGATGCCTTTACCGCAAAGTTCGCCGAGCTTGCAGGCAAGGCCGATGTCGTCACCATCTCGGGTTCGCTGCCCCGCGGCGTCGAGGCGGACTACTATGCCAAGATCACGGGCATTGCCGAGAACGCCGGCGCCAAGGTGCTGCTCGATACCTCGGGTGCTTCGCTCGAGGCCGCCCTTAAGTCCGAAATTAAGCCCGAGCTGGTCAAGCCTAATCTGACCGAGATTAACGGCCTTCTGGGCACGAGCTTTACCACCGACGATGTGGACGAGCTCCGCGCCGCACTTGCCTCTGACGCCCGCTTCTCCGATATCCCCTGGGTCGTCGTGTCCATGGGTGCCGCCGGTTCCGTGGGCTTCCACAATGGCCGTGCGTTCCGCGCCAAGACTCCCGATATCCCCGCCGTTAACGCTACGGGCTCTGGCGACTCCACTATCGCAGGCTTCGCGCATGCCATCGCTGCTGGCGCAGACGACGAGACGGTACTGCGTACCGCCAACACCTGCGGCAAGCTCAATGCCATGGATCCCATGACCGGCCATCTGGTCATGGACCGTTGGGACGAGGTCTACAACGGCGTTGTCGTGACCGAGCTGTAAGAGCTTGGGTGACGGCCCCGGCATCGCTTGCTAGCTCATGTCGACGACAAGTGCGGTAGCATTATGCCGGGGCGCGACGCCGAGTTTGTCGTGTTCAATCCCGACCTTACCCTGGTCGAGGCGTATGTGGGTGGCAACAGCGTCGGTAACGCGTTTGCCGAGTAGCCGCCAAAGAAGCGATCCGAGAGGGGATTTAGATGATTTACGGTGCATTGGGCGATATCGAGGAGTATCGCGGAATGCTCAAGGGCCTCGACGTGTTGATCGACTGGCTCGAGGAGAACGACCCGGCGGAGCTCGAGGTCGGCAGCCATCCGATTCTGGGCGACAAGGTCTATGCGAACGTCATGGCTCCCACGACGCGTCCCGAGGCCGAGGCTCACTATGAGACGCATCAGCGCTATCACGACCTGCAGATCGATGTCGAGGGTCGCGAGGCCTTTAAGGTTGCCACGGGCAGCCTGACGTTGGTTCAGGAGTTTGACGAGAAGGACGACTACGATCTGGTCGATTCCGATGCTTCGATCGCCGGCGATCTTGCCGACGACAAGTTCGCGCTGTTTGTTGCCGGCGAGCCTCACATGCCCACGCTCGAGTTCCCGGGCGATGGCGCACAGCCGGTCAAGAAGATCTGCTTTAAGCTGCTTGCAGACGCTTACTGGGAGGAGTAGCGCACTGCTCGGCTGAGCTGCTCGTCTGATGACGTGATTCCATTGAGGAGCGCGCTTGAGCCCCGTTAATCGCGGTTCCCTTGGGGATTGCGGTTGGCGGGGCTTTTTTGTTGAGTAGGGGAGTTGCCGGCGGCGTTGTGCTTGGATTGGCGGATATGCGCCCGAAATTGGCAACAAAAAAGCCGCCCGAAGGCGGCTATTGTGCAATGGAGCCAGCGACCGGGCTCGAACCGGTGACCCCCGCTTTACGAGAGCGGTGCTCTACCAACTGAGCTACGCTGGCGGCCATATGGTGACGCAACTGAGGCGTCAACGGCTGTCTATGATACGGGACATCGCAAATCCGCGCAAGTGTTCTGACGGCTTTTCTCACTTTAAATGCACTAATATTAGAGGCGTGATGTCTTGCTCTTACGGGTCTCAAGCAGAATGGGGCAGCGATGGCACAACCCAAGATCCTTCTTACACGTATCGATGACCGTTTCATTTACGGGCAAGACGTTGAGCTGTGGAACGAAGCCGTGGGCTCCAACCTTGTCCTAATCGTCAACGACGAGATTGCGGCGGATTCGCGCCAATGGGCACCCATGAGGGTGGCGGCGCCAGAAGGCGTTTGGACAAGGTTTTTCTCGGTGCAAAGGGCCATCGACATCATTCATACCGCAACGCCGCGCCAATTGATTCTGATCATGGTGGCCTCACCCGCCGATGCACTCGCGCTGGTTAAGGGTGGCGTGCCGATCACCAAGATCAGCATTGGCCATATGCAGGCAGGGGAGGGCAAGCATCCCGCAGTGCCCGCAGTCGCCACAGACGATGCGGACGTCGCTGCTCTCAGAGAGCTGCAAAAGCTCGGCATAGAACTAGAAATCCGCTATCTCCCCAGCTCCAATCCCGACCCCATCGGCAATCTGTTCAACTGATCCCTTGGGGACGGAGAAAAACGAATCATTTTGCCCTTGCGAGGGACGCGTGCGATGCTGCCTGTCAAAAACAATGCCCATTTACTACGTTTGATCGGCTATCGCCGAGCATGTCGAATTTGAGAAAAACAAAACCGCAGGTAGGTGGCTCGCGAATTTAGCAAAAACCGGTGCATGGTCGAGCATCCCGGGCTAAACGTAGTAAATGGGCATTGTTTTGATATGTCACTCATATAGTCACAGCGAAATTGAGCCCAAAAGATGAAAAAACGCCCGTCGGCGGTGGTGCCGGCGGGCGTTGCTGTGCAATATGTCGCGTTGTGGGCCTAGTGCCTCATAAAGTGGTATTCGATCACATTGCTGTATGGGTGACCCGGGCCCACAATGCCCTGCGGGAACAGCGGCTGGTGCGGCGTGTCGGGGTACATCTCTGCCTCGAGGGCAAAGCCGGCGCCCCAGCTATAGTTGGCATCGTCCTTGGCGTGCTCGTCGCCCAGCCAATTGCCAGTGTAGAGCTGCACGCCCGGGGCGGTGGTGTAGTAGTCCAGCTCGCGGCCGGTCCACATCTCCTCGACATGCAGGGCGCGGCGCAGGTTGCGACCGTATTGATAGTCATCGATGCACAGGCAGTGGTCGTAGCCGCGTGCCTGCTTAATCTGCGGATCGTCGGCCTCCATGCCAGGCGCGACGGGGCGCAGCTCACGGAAGTCAAATGGCGTGCCCTCGACCGGAGCAATCTCGCCGGTGGGGATGTTCTGCTCGTTGATGGGCAGGTAGTGGGCAGCGTTAGCAACAAAGAAGTGCTCACAGTCCATTCCGGCGTTATGGCCGGCAAGGTTAAAGTACGTGTGGTTGGTCATGGCCACGTAGGTGGCGCGGTCGCTCTCGCAGCCGTATTCGATACGGAAGCAGCCGGTGCGCGTCACGGTAAACACGGCCGTAAAGGTGCGGTTGCCGGGAAGACCCAGCTCACCGTCCTCAAGCGAGGTGGTCATGCGCACGGCATTGTGGACCTCGTCGAGCTCAACGTCCCACACGCGCTTGTGCAGGCCGTGCTCAAGGTCGCTGTGCAGGTTGTTGACGCCCTCGTTGGCCGGCATATGCCAGTCCGTGCCGGCGATGGTGATCGTGGCGCCCGCAGTGCGGTTGGCCACGGGGCCGATGGTCGCGCCAAAGCAGGCGGGGTTGTCAAAGTAATCCTCGAGCTTATCGAAGCCCAGCACCACATCGCGCACGTTGCCGGGGATGTCGGGCACGTCGATGCCCAGCACGGTGGCGCCAAAGTCCATAATGCGAACGCAGATCTCGGGCCCGTTGAGGGTGTAACGATGAACGGGGGTACCGCACGGCGCGGTGCCGAAAAGCTCGGAAGTGATCATTTGGTTCCTAACATCGAGGTATTTCCGACAAACTGTAGCGCGAACAGGCGAGATTATCACTACACCCCACTAAAGCAGGGGGTATTTTTCTCAAAAAAGTGATGATTGAGCTGTACGGGCGTTCATTTTTGACACGCACGGGTCTGATACAATTTGTTCGTTACTGTTTGAATGATATGCACGCATAGAACGGCGAGGATTCATCGTGATTAAGGCAGAGCGACAGGATAGGGTTCGTCAGCTGCTCGAGGAGCAGGGCACGGTCTCGGTCAAGGAGATTTCGGATGCACTGGGTGTCTCGGATATGACGATCCGCCGCGATCTCGAGGAGCTTGCGAGCCTGGGCGAGATCGAGCGCGTGCACGGTGGAGCCCGCAGTGCGCAGGGCCGTCCACATGCTATGTTGCGCCATGAGTATTCGCACAGCGAAAAGCGCACCAAGCATGCCGAGGAAAAGTTGCAGATCGCGCGCCGCGCCGTGGAGCTCATCGAGGAGGGCTCGACCATCTTTTTGGGTACGGGCACCACGGTTGAGCAGATGGCCTCGATGCTGCCGGCATTTCGTCTGCGCATCGTGACCAATTCGCTTTCGGTGTTTAACCTGCTCGAGGCGCGCGAGAACTGCGACCTGTGCCTAGTGGGCGGCATGTACCGTCGCCGTACCGCCGCTTTTGTGGGACCAACGGCCGAGGATACCCTGCGTGCGCTGGGTATCGACGCGGCGTTTATCGGCGCCAACGGCATTCTGGATGGCGACGTGTCTACGTCTAATATGGATGAGGGTCGTATCCAGCAGCTCGCCTTTAGCAAGGCCGACTCGCGCTATCTGATCGCCGACTCCAGTAAGATCGGCAAGCGCGACTTCTACACCTTCTGCCGCCTGGACAGTTTGGACGCCGTGGTGTGCGAGCCGAGTATCGCCGCCGAGGATCGTGTCGCCATCGAGGAGCATACGCAGGTCATCTGCTAGCTTAGGTATTACAGATCTAGATATTTCGAGCCGGGTGCCCCCCGTTCATCTCAATCTGTAACAATTGGGGCCGAAAATCCCTGCTAGATGTTACAGATCGAGACAAACGGCCTGCTCGGGCC
>CAJLAN010000077.1 GCA_905204635.1 uncultured Collinsella sp.
TCATAGCCGGTCTTTTCCAGACCCTGAATCACCGACGAGACGATCTGGTCGGCCGAGCGCTCACGCACCGGGCGATACGTCATGCCGGCCTGGCAAAAACGACAGCCGCGGGCGCAGCCGCGAAGGATCTCGATAGACAGGCGGTCGTGGACCAGCTGCGCATAGGGCACGCACGACTGCGACAGCGGATTCGTGGCGCCGAAATCCTCGACGACGCGCTTGTAGACCACAGGCGGCGCATCCTTGCCCTCACGCGGCACGGTGTAGCCATGCGGCGAGCAGGGCTCGTCGTGACGAACTTCATAGAGCGACGGCACGTAGTTGCCGGCAATGGATGCGAGCTGCTCAACAATCTGAGCGCGCGGGACTCCTTCGTCACGCAGGCGGCGATGCAGCTGGCAGGTCTCGAGCAGCGACTCCTCGCCGATGAGGATGGCATCGAAGAAGGCCGCGTACGGCTCGGGGTTGTACACCGAGGGGCCGCCGGCGATGATGATGGGGTCGTCTTCGCCTCGGTCGGCCGCTAACAGCGGAATGCCAGCGAGGTCGAGCGCCTCGAGGAAGTTCGTCACCGCCATCTCATGCGGCACATGCAGACCGACGATATCAAACGAAGCAACGGGAGCAGCACCTTCGAGCGACAGCAGCGGAATACCCGCCTCGCGCATGGCGTCACCCATATCGGGCCACGGCACATAGCCACGCTCGCAAGAGATGCCCTCGGCCTGGTTAAGGATGTTGTAGAGGATGGCGATACCCTGGTTGGGCAGACCGACCTCGTATACGTCCGGATAGATCAGACAACAACGGTAATCGGCATCGGCCTTGGAAAGCGTGCCCCACTCGTGATCGATATAGCGGCTCGGCTTCTCGACCTTAGCGAGCAGCGGCTCAATTAGATGAAAACAGTCTTGGTATGCAACGCGCAACGGAAAACCCCTAAGCAGCGAGATCTGATGCGTCCTGATAGGACGTCATAGGACGGGTAGCGCCCGCGACCGTGGTCACCAGATCGCGAACGCGGGAGAACGTGGCAGTAACAACCTCGTTGGCACGACTGTAGTCGACATCGCGCTCGTAGAGCGAAACGAGCGCACGGCCCATGCCATAGGTGCCCGCGGCAGCAGTGAGCGCCTTGACGGCAAACCCAATATGCGGCGTCTGCTTGACGAGCGCGCGGGTGACCGCGCGGATCACAAGACCGCCGGCAAGCACACCCGCGACCTCGTAGCCGCGCTCAGGCTTAATGCCGCGTCCAAAGACGGCAGCAAGCTCAAAGAGCATGCCCACCTGCGCCAGCGCCATAACGGGATAATCGGCGCCCGGCAAAAACGCCAGCGCACCGGTCGCCATATTGGTGAGCGCGCACGAGGTGATGATACGGTTGGCCGCCGCGATGCGCATGAAGGCAAAGTTCGCCGCAAAAGCCGTTTCCTTGTCGGTGCGATCGAGAACCCAGCGGGCAAGCGTCTCGAGCAGATACGTCTTATCGGTTGCCGCCACCACGCCGAGCATGGGCGTGGACTCCTCGATAAACGGCACCTCCACAGCAGACTCGGCAAGCACGCACACGGGCGCGCCGGCAATCACGAGCTCCTGCACGGCACTCTCCAAGCGGTCGGAACCACACGAGAGCACCAGCACCACATCGGTATCGGTCTTTGGAGCAATTCGCTCCTCCCCCAGACGCTCGACGCGCACAATGCCCGAGGTCGTCTGCGGCACAAAGGCGTCACGCACCGTCTCGGCCAGAAAGCGCGAGGCGGACGAATCCAGATAGACCGAGACGCGCACCGGCGTATCGGAATCCTTCTTAACGGACGCGCCCATCTTAAAAGCGCGGGTCAGCTTATCTACGGGAATTTTCATAGCAAACCCCTCCAGCGGTTACGCGGCGCCCGAACGATGCCGCCATATGGATTGTACGATACCCACCGTCAGCAGCTGAATCATCATCGAAGACGAACCGAAGCTAATAAACGGTAGCGGAATACCGGTAATCGGCATCATGCCGATGCACATGCCGATGTTTTCGAAGGTCTGGAACGCCCACATGCCGACGATACCTACGCATGATAAGCGTAGGAACAGAGACTCGCACTTAAAGGCAACGCGGATCGTCGAGAAGATGAGCAGTACGTACAAGCACAGCAGCAAAAAGGAGCCGCAGAAGCCAAAGGTCTCGGACAAAAAGGCGAAGACGAAGTCGGTATGGAACTCGGGTAGGAAGCCGCCGGCCGACTGCGTCGCATGCCCCAGGCCCTTACCAAAGAAACCGCCCGAGCCGACCGCGATCAACGACTGCTGCAGGTTGTAGGCATCATCCGAATCGGCATTATCGGGGTCGATAAAGACCGTCAGACGGTTCATCTGGTACTGCTTGATGAGCACATCGTGGCCGAGCAACGAATCAAAGACCGAATCGAGCGCCAGGACGAGGGCCACCAGGCCCACGAGCAGGGCCAGGGTCGACAGAACCCATTCGCGGCGTGCACCGCTCATACAGATGACGATGGCGCCCGAAACCAGCACGACCAGGCCCGAGCCCAGGTCGCCCATGGCAACGACGGCCAAAAACGGAATGGACAGCATGCCGCAGAGCTTGACGTAGTCGCGAACGGTATCGATGCGACCGTTATACTGCGAGCCAAGCGTAGCAATAAAGAAGATGGTGATGAGCTTGGCAAGCTCAACCGGCTGGAATGTCAAGCCGATACCGGGAATCTTGATCCAGCCCGTCATGCCCAGACCGCCCGTATAGGACAGACCCGGAATCTTGGGCGAGAGGATCACGATCAGATCGATGACGAGCAACGCCGTCGAGAAATTGGAAATACCGCGCAGGTCGGAACGCCAGACCAGCACCGCCAGCACCGTGCCGATGCCAATTCCCAGCAGATGGCGTGAGAACGAAGCATCGGCCTTAAACTGCGAAGCCGACCAGATAATGATGGCACCGTAGGCGACGAGCGCCACTGTAGCCACGAGCACACCGATATGGACCTTTTGGCGAAACGTGCCGCGCGAGGCCGAAAGTTGCTTGTTGACGCGGTCCAGGCTGCTGCGAGAGCCGGTCTTAGTTGAACGGAACAGATCCGCCGGAGAAAAATCCATCGCAACCTCCTATCGAACCGAAGAATCGCCCGAGGCCGAAGAGGTATCGGGCTCGTCATAAATCACACCGAGCACGTCGCGCACGACATGCATCGCGGTATCTGAGCCACCGCCGCCCTGCTCCAGGACAGTAGCGATGACATACTTTGGATCATCGGCCGGCGCATAGGCGCAGAACCAAGCGTATTCGTCCTCGCCGCTTTTCTCGCCCGTGCCCGACTTGCCGTATACCTGCGGCGTCAGGGTACCTAAGTGCGCCGCCAGGGACGTCGATGCCGTGTAAATCACGTCGTGCATGCCGTTGCGAACAAGAGCCAAATCCGAATCGCTGTTGATCTTGGCCTCCAGACGCTTCTTCTTGCCCTTGCCGTTGTACTTATAGGCATCGCCGTCGCCATCGCGCGACACGGCCGACAAAAACACGTGAGGCACGTACTGCTTGCCGCCGTTGGCAAGACCCATATAGGCGCACGCCATCTGCAGGGGCGTCACCAGGATGTCGCCCTGCCCGATGGCAATGTTGGTCATGTCGCCGGCATTCCACTTGCGGTCCTCGGCAGAGGCGTCAGTGAAGTACGACTCTTTCCACTCGGCATCGGGAATACGACCCGCGCCCTCACTCGGCAGATCGATACCGCAGGTCTTGCCTAGGCCCCAGCGACGAAAGACCTCCTGCAGGCCCTCGGGATGTTGCTCGTCATAAAAGAACGCCTTGCCCATGTCGTAGAAGACGGGGTCGCACGAGTTGGCGATACCCGACTGCAGCGTCATGGTGCCGTGGCCGGAATGCAGCCAGCAGTACTTGCCCCACGACTTGCCCAGACCCGTCCAATAGCCCGTGCAGTTGGTCGTCTGTCCCGACGTGTAGGTTCCAAACTCAAGACCGGCCAGTGCCGAGAGCGGCTTGATGGTCGAAGCCGACATGTACTGACCGCTAATGGCGCGGTTGAGCAGCGGGTGCGAACCCTTGTCATCATTGAGCTCGGTCCACACGTCATTTGAGACGCCGCCGATAAAGACAGACGGATCGAACTTGGGCTGGCTCGCCATGCCCAGGATCTCGCCATTGTTGGGATCGAGACACACCACAGCGCCGTTGCCGGCATTGCTGTAGCCAGTGGTCTTGGCAAGCTCGATAGCGCTCGCCAGTGCCGTCTCGCAAGCCTGTTGGATCTTAAGGTCGAGCGTGAGCTTAATGTCGGAGCCGGCCTTCGCGGGCACGGCGCCGGCCTGACCGGTCACATTGCCCGAGGCATCGACCTTGACGGTCTGCTCGCCACGAATACCCTGCAGCAGGTTTTCGTAGTAGCTCTCAACGCCCGCCTGGCCCACGATATCGCCCGACTGGTACGTAATCTTGCCAGCAGAAGCATCATCATCGCCAGAGGTTTTCTTATTCTGGGCCTCGAGCTGCTCGGAGGTAATGGTGCCGGTATAGCCCAAGATATGGCATGCCGTCTCGCCGTATGGATACTGGCGCTCGGTACGCTCGGCAATCTTGACGCCCGGGAACTCGCCGGCGTGTTCCTTGATATAGGCAACCGTGGAGCGACGGACGTCCGTCGCGATGGTATGCAGGCTCTGAGCGCCCTCTGTATTGTCCTGAATATTGCGAAGGACCGCCACATAAGGCATTCCAAGCACGTTGGCAAGATGGCGAACCAGAACCTCATCCTCGGCAAGGTCGCGGTAGGCCACGACAGCAAGTGAGGGACGGTTCTGGACAAGCGCCACGCCATTGCGGTCGAGGATGCGGCCGCGTACAGCGGGAGTGGTAACGGTGCGAGTCTGATTGCTATTAGCCTGCTTCTCGTAATAGTCCGACGAGACCATCTGCATGCCCCACAGCTTGACGGCGAGCGCCGCAAACATCGCGCCCACACCCGTGGTGAGGATGGAAAAGCGGCCCTTAAAGGCGGTCGCCGCGGTATTGCCCTCGCCCTCGGTGGCGCGCGGGGCCGTTCCATGCTGCGTATCGTAGGTAAAACGGGAATCGCCACGACGCATGATGACCAGCGCGACCACGATGGCCACAACCAGCACGATACCAGCGATAATAACCGTCAACTGGGAAGACATCTACGGGCCTCCCCTATTTGAGCTTGCGGGTCTTGGGCTTAAAGCGCATACCCGTCTGGCGTCCGCCACGTGCGGAGAATCCATAGCCGGACTGCGGCACGACGCCGGACATCAAAAACGGAATGGCAACCAGACCCGTCAGGATCGAGGACGGCAGCGCATGGCCGAAGATCGCCACGACAAAGCTCGTCTCCAAACCCATAAACAGCAAGATGATGCTGTAAATCACATTAATGACGAGCGCAAAGGCGCCCACAGTGACGCCGCGCGCACTCGGGGTACCGCCCGTCTGACCGACGGCGCTGTGCACCAGGGCAAAAGAACCCACGGTCAGCAGGAGCGACATAACGCCCACCGGCACGGCAGCGGACAGGTCATAGAACAAGCCGCTGCAAAAACCGCACACGACGGCACGGGTCGGGTCGCCCGAGAACACGCTTAGGCACACCAGGATAATCATGAAGTTGACGCGACCGCCCGCAATGGAGATCTGCGGTGCCAGGCCTGCCTGCAGCAGCACGCACACGATGGCGGCGATTACAAACGTGCGGGAGCTCATCCCCTGCTCGTGTAGATCCATGGACATGCCCCCTATTCGCTCGAGCCGGAATCGGTCGTCTCGGACGTGTCGGAACTGTCATCCGAGCTCTCGTCCTTCGTCTTGGTCGCAGCATCGCGCGACGTTCCCTGCGGCGTGCTGTTGGCCGTGCTCACGTCCTCATCCGAGGCCGACTGTTCGTCGGTCAGCGAGGTGATGACCAGCACTTCCTCGTTGTTCTCGGCCGTGGTCTGGGCGCGCACCACAATGGTGTAGTACACGTCGTTTGCCGATTTCTCGACCGACGAGACGGTGCCGAGCGGTAGACCCTTGGGGAACACACCGCCAATGCCCGAGGTCACGATGATGTCGCCAACCTTAACATCGGAGTCGACGCTCACGTACTCAAGACGCAGCGTGCCGTCAGCCTGACCCTGCAGCATGCCTTGGGCGCGCGTGTCCTGCACCATAGCGGACACGCCCGAGTTCTCGTCGCCAATCAGGCGCACGGTGGACGTCTTGGCCGAGACTTCGATGATCTGGCCGATAACACCGGCCGAACTCGTCACAGGCATGTTGATGGTAAGGCCGTCGGCAGAGCCCTTGTCGATGGTGACGGTCGAGGTCCAGGCATCGCCCGAGGCACCAACAATACGAGCTGCGGTCGATTTGAGGTTATAGGTCGACTGCAGGCCGACCAGCCCCTCCAGACGCTCGGCGGTCTTTTGAGCCTCGGAGAGCTCAGCAACCTTAGAGGTCAGTTCCTCGTTTTGCTTCTTAAGATCGTCAAGCGTGTCCTGCGACGCCGTAAGGTTAGAGAACACGTTGCCGATCGCATTGAAGGGAGCCGCCACAGCCGAGCCCACAAAGCGCACCGGCGAGGTAATCGTCGTTACGCCCGAACGCACGGCATGAATCGGTCCTGCCTCGCCCTCGCGGATGTAAAACGTGAGCAGCAACACCGAAATCAGGCTGAAAACAATCAACGGGCGCATACCCGTTGATTGTCGCTTGGTATTCAGATTTGTGGAGAAACCCGAAGATCGTGCCAAATGGAATCCACCTTTTGGAAATTAAGCATTGGTCTGGACGAAGCCGCCATCAAACGCATTGGCCTCGAGCACGCGGGCACAGCCGTTAACGACGTTATCGAGCGCCGTGGGGCTGACGTTGACCGAAACGCCGGTCTCATCGCGCAGGCGCACGTCGAGACCGCGCAGCAGCGCGCCGCCACCAGTCAGCAAAATGCCGTAGTACATAAGGTCCGAGGCAAGATCGGGCGGCGTGGCATCGAGTGCGTCCTTGACGGCCTTGGCCATCTCGTCGAGCGGCTTGTTGAGTGCGCGACGAATCTCCTCGCTCTCGATGCGTACGGTCTTGGGCAGACCGGTGATCACGTCGCGGCCGTTGACCTCGACGTCGAGCTCGTCCTTGAGCGGCACGGCGGAACCGACCTTGATCTTGATGTCCTCTGCCGTACGCTCGCCGATGGCCAGGTTGTAGGCATCTCGAACGTGCGTGAGGATAGCCTGATCGAACTCGTCGCCGGCAATACGGATGGACTGCGAGACGACGATGCCGCCCATAGCAATAACGGCAACCTCGGTGGGACCGCCGCC
>CAJLAN010000078.1 GCA_905204635.1 uncultured Collinsella sp.
CCCAGCCCCAGCCACAAACCCGTCCTCGCCCAGCTCAACGCCACCGTCCCAGGTAGCGGCGCCGCCCACGGTGAGCGGATCGCCGCCGGCGCGCATCACGGCCTCCTTCTGGTCCAGGATGCCGCACGCCTCCACGATGGCATCGATCACCGTCTCGGGGCGAATGGCGCACCCGGGCGCGTACACGTCCACGGGAATCGCGCGGTCCACGCCGCCGATCACGTTGTAGGCATCGCGGAACACGCCGCCCGAACACGCGCAGATACCGCAGGCCACCACGCACTTGGGCTCGAGCATCTGGTTGTAGATCTGGCGCACGACGGGCAGGTTCTGGGCATTGACCGACCCCGTCACCAAAAAGATATCCGCATGCTTGGGGTTGCCGGTGTTGACCACGCCAAAGCGCTCCGCATCGAACAGCGGCGTGAGCGAGGCCAGCACCTCGATATCGCATCCGTTGCAGCTCGAGCCGTCGTAATGAATAACCCACGGCGAGCGCGACATTTTATGATCCATGGATGCCGCCTCCTAAATAAATACGTCGACGAGGATGGGCATAAGGTTGAGCAGGCCAAACACCAGCGCCACGCCCCATCCGAGCTTAAAGCAGCTGCGCCAGGTGCTGCGGGCAAAGGTGTTGTCGATCAGCACCTCGACAAAATACGTCGCAGCCATCACGACCAGGGCTACGACCCAGCTCACCGGGTTGTCCCAAACAAAGAACATGCCCACCCACATCAAAAACAGCACGGTCTCGCACCAGTGCATAAGGGTCATCTTGGCCAGCGTGCCGCCGCTCATCTCGGTGGCGACGCCCTGGACAATCTCCTGATGCGCGTGATGTGAGTACGAAAGGTCAAACGGCGACTTGCGCAACTTGATGGTGAGTACCGCAAGCAGCGCCAGGAAAATGGGCGCACTGTACACGATGATGGGCGCCGACTGCCCGGTCACAGCAATGGAATCGAAGCTGTCGGTGGCGAGATACAGGCCCACGCTCATCAGCAGAACGGCGGGCTCGTAACTCATGACCTGCAGCAACTCGCGGTCGGCGCCGACCTGGGCAAACGGGCTTTGCGTCGAGGCGGACGCCAGCACCACAAAGATCGCGGCGAGCGTCACCATAAAGGCGCACAGCAGCGTGTTGGAGCCCGACACAAAGATGCCGCCGCCCACGACGGTGAAGATGAGCGCGCACGCCATGTAGGTATCGTCCATGGTGTTTACGCTGGCGGGGGCCTTGCGCAGCAGCTTGGCAACATCGTAGAAGGGCTGCAGCAAGCGCGGGCCCACGCGGCCCTGCATGCGGGCGGACAGCTTGCGGTCAACTCCGTCGATCAGGCCGCCCACAAGCGGCGCCAGCAGGGCAAACGCCACGGTACCAATAAATATGCCCACGACGCCCGAACCTTCGAAATACTTGCCGCGCAGCACCGAGGGCGCGCTCATGGCAAGCCGCTCGGGCCCAATCCACGCGCAACACAGCAGCGCAAACAAGATAATGCTGCAGCACACGACGCTACCCGCGGGGCCAATACGTTTCTCGCCAAGGGCGTCCTTCGAGTACCAATTGCGCTTTTCGGCCTTCACCTCGTGTCCCATCGAGCCGCGGAAATGGCGATATTTGTCGGTTCCCACGCCCGAAAGGTACACGTTGACGTGCGGCTTATTGCTCACGCGGAACGACGTCAGCAGCACCACGGCGATAAACGCCACGATAACGACCATCAGATACATTGCGTCCTTGCCAATAACATACGGCACGCGACCAAACACCATGGCGAGGTAAGGCGACACCAGACCGCTCGAGATAACCGGGAACGCCACGCAGCACAGAATCAGCAGCGCGGCGATGGTGTTGAGCGCCATCCATTCGGTCTTATGGACATTGACCTCAACGTTTTGAGCCGTGGGGTCGACGCCCGAAAGCTTGGCAAGCCACTTGCCCCAGAAAAAGAACGTCGCGGCCGAGCCAAAGGCCAGCACCATGATCATGAGCACGTTGCCGGTCTGGGCAAACGCCACCAGGGCACCCCACTTGGACACGAGCATGCCAAACGGCGCCACAAACATGCCCATGATGCCCAGCATCATCAGGCGCGTCAGGTGCGGCATGCGGCTGAACATACCGTCCATATCCTCGATATCGCGGCTGCCGATATGATGCTCGGCCGTGCCCACGCACAGGAACAGCAGCGACTTGGCCACCGTGTGGAACAGGATCAGGAAGATGGCCGCCCATACGGCCTCGGGCGCGCCGACACCCAAGCAGGCACTGATGAGGCCCAAGTTGGAAATGGTGGAGTACGCAAGCACGCGTTTGGCGTTGCTCTGCGAGATGGCCATAAGGGCAGCAAGCAAAAACGTGATGGCACCCACACTCGTGACCATAAAGCCGGTCACGGGATAGATGGCATAGAGCGGGCTGAGCTTGACCATCAGGAACACGCCGGCTTTGACCATGGTGGACGAATGCAGCAGGGCGCTCGTGGGGGTGGGGGCAACCATGGCGCCCAGCAGCCAAGTGTGGAACGGCATCTGCGCGGCCTTGGTGAGTGCGGCGAGCGACAGCAGGACGACCGGCATCACCAGCAGCGCGGATTGTGCAGTTCCGGCGCCGGAAAGCTCGATCATGCCCGAGATGGTCAGCGGCATGCCGTTAACGTGCAGATACATGAGTCCGGCCAAAAACGCGATGCCGCCCAGCATGTTGAGGATGATCTGGGTAAAGGCGTTCTTGATGGCCTCGGGCGTGCGCGTGTAGCCAATCATAAGGAACGAGCACACGGTGGTGATTTCCCAGACGCAGAACAGCCACTCAAGGTTGTCGCTCGTCACGATGACGAACATGGCCGAGAGGAACAGGAACATAAGCGCCAGGAACTGCGGGCGACGGTCGGGCGTGGTCTGCCCGCGCAGCGCAGCCTCGTGCTCATCGTGCGCTTGGAAGTCCTTCATGTAGCCCAAGGCATACACGCAGATTAGGCTGCCGACAATGCCGACGGCGAGGACCATGATCACGCTCATGTAGTCCAGGTAGAGCGGGGTTGCGGTGACGGCTTCGGTCGCGGGCAGCGTCATGGTCGCAAAGGCGAGCGAGCCCACCAGCTGGACTATGCCGAACACCGTGGTGAGCGCGTTCCTATATTTGTACGCGTTGTACAGGATGACAGCGCACAGGATGACATCGATGGCGGAACTGATGATCGAGAGCACATGCGAGGTGCCGGGGGCAACCTCAAAGCTCTGCGGACCCGTGCCAAAAAACATGACGGCGACTACAACTGTCACCGCCATAATAATGCCGGAACCTATGAGCCCCACCGCATCGCGGGCGCGGTCACCGCGCGCGAGCAGCATGCCCAGCGCCGGTACCAGCGGAAACAGGGTAAGGAAATACAGTAGCGTCATACCATCACTCCCCCATGCAAAAACGCTGCAATTGTTTAACGTTATAGCTCAATTACGGGGTTGCGGTGGCAGGTTTTCGGTCAACTGGGGAGTTTTGGGCGTACGGGGCAAGGAGTCTGTCCGCATTGGAGCAGAGGCACAGCAAGAAAAATGCGCCCCCGTGGGCGCACCATCCCGTTCGCTATTCCGCCTTTTTAACGCGCGGCTTGCGTCCGCGCGGCTTATCGACCAGCGCGGCCTCACCGCCCTCGCGGTACTGACGGCACCAAGCCTTGACCGAAGACTCGCTGGGAATCTTGTGCTTGATCATGGCCTCGCGAACCGTCAAGCCGTTTTCCAGACGGTCCTTAACCACAGCGAGCTTTACGTCGTACGAATAGGTGTGATGATGCGAACCGGCATTGAGAACGGCGTCGGCACCGCCCACGGCATACGCGCGGGCCCACTGACGAGCCGTGGCCTGGGGAATGCCAAGCTCCGCGGCGAGAGCGCGATGACCGACCCCCTCTTGGAGGATCTCGACGGCGCGCTGCCTAACCTCGGGCGCATGCGTGCGAGTCCTAGTTGCTTCCGACATACCTGCCACTTCTTAGCCTTAGCCGTTAATCTGCTTTCTTACGTGCAAGTTAGATAGTAGCATTTTACTGTTTGCTCAAAGCAGTTAATTAAAATAGACACGGCGTTATCTGGGCATTTGGCACCAAATTACGACATTTCTTTATCGATTATTTACGCTGGTAGCTGACTCGCAGCTAATCATCATTCGCTTGTCAACAAAATTGGCACCTCTTTATGTCCTTTGGTATAGAGGATATAGTTATTAACCCCTCCCCCAATAATTTTGAGTGATCTGCAAGGCAGTAGACGTCCTCACTCCTCATGATTACCGCACATTACCATCCACCGGAGCAAAACAAAAAGGGCGGGACCTGCTGCGCTTGCAGGCCCCGCACCGGTTGACACCCGACGGGACACAGCCGGGCGAGACGGATCCGTGCTACCGCCCCGCCTGGCCGCGATGTTCAACTACAGCTCGTTGGCCGCGTGATACGCCGTGCGAATGGCGCTCGCAATGTCGGCGGTGCGCTCGCCCGAGCAGTCACCCACGCAGGTCACGGGCACCGTCACGCCATCCAGGTCAAACGCATTGGCCTTGGAGCCCACGGCCATCACCACGTGATCGCAGGCGATCTTCACCGGCTCCTCAGCGCCGTCCTCGGTGGTGCGAACAGCCTCCACGCCCTCGTCGGTAATGGCGGTCAGGCGGGTCTTAACATGCTGCTCCACGTTGTGCTCTGTAAAGTCGCTCATAATCAGCGGCAGAATGGTCTCGGACTCGCCTGCGGCAATCTTGTCGAGCATCTCCACGATCGCCACCTCGCAGCCGTGCTGCAGCAGATACTCGGCAGTCTCGGTGCCCACCAGGCCACCGCCAATGACGGCGACGCGGCCGCTGAGCTCCACCTTGCCGGCCAGCACGTCCCAGCTCGAGACGACCTTGTCCGAGTCGGCACCCGGAACGGGGATGACCACGTCGTGCGCGCCCACGGCCACAATCGCGGCGTCGGCGGCGTTGAGGTCCTCTGCCGTAGCGACGTGGCTGAGCTCAACCTTCACGCCCAGGCCAGGCAGAATCTTCTCGTAGTACTCGACCGAGCGCATGATCTCGTCCTTGCGCGGAGGCGCAGCCGCCAGCACAATCTGGCCGCCCAAGTGATCGCTCGCCTCGTAGATGGTCACGTCGTAGCCGCGCTTGGCCGCCACGCGTGCGGCCTCCAGGCCGGCGATGCCGCCGCCCACCACGGCGATCTTCTTGTCGCCCTCGCCCGGCTTGATGGCGATGGTCGCCTCGTCACCGTTCTCGGCGTTGAGCACGCACGAGATGTACTTGCGGTTTTGAATCGCGTCGACGCAGCCCTTGTTGCAGTTGAGGCACTCGCGGATGGGCTCACCCGTGGCGGCCTTCAGCGCAATGTCGGGGTCGCACATGAGCGAGCGCCCATAGGCGATGATGTCGGCCGCGCCGTCTTCCAGAATCTTCTCGCCGGCCTCGACCGAGACAACACGGCCGACGGTTGCCACCGGCACGGAGACAAGGGCCTTGACGCGCTCGGCCACCGGCAGCGTCCAGTTGTAGGGCATGGCACCCATGGGCGGAATGGTGTCGCCCATGTTGCCGGTGTGGTTTGCCTGCGCGACCTGGATCATGTCGATGCCCGCGCCCTCAAGCAGCTTGGCAAACTCGCAGGCCTCGTCGGGCTGCAGGCCGCCCTTACCGCGCGGCGTGCCGTCGGGGTTCTCCATGATCACGGGGAGCTTGTACTCCACCATCAGCTGCGGCGCGGCTTCCTTAATGGCAGCGACGACCTCCAGCGCGTAGCGGACGCGGTTCTCGAACGAACCACCGTACTCGTCGGTGCGCTGGTTGAGGATGGCCGAGCACAGCGAACCCACCAAGCGGTCGCCGTGGACCTCGATGGCGTCGATGCCGGCCTGCTGCGCGCGAGCGGCCGAGGCAGCGATGGCCTCCTTGATCTGGGTGAGCTGCTCTACGGTGGCCTCGTTCACAAAGTGTTGCATGTCGTGGTGCAGCTTGGCGTATGCCTGCTTGCGAATCTCGTTGGACTCGGCCATCTTGGCGGCAAAGGTCTCCTCGTCGCCGGCGGCCTTGGCCTCCTGCGCGGCCTTGGCGGCAGCCATGGAGCCCATGACCATGCGGCCAACGCCGGGCACGTCGTACTCGGGGTGGAACAGCTGCAGCGCGACCTTGGCACCGTGCTTGTGGACGGCATCGGCCAGCGCCTTAAACGTGGGGATCTGGGCGTCGGTCGCCAGCTTGGGCGTGGGGCTCGCGGTCATAACGGGAGCGACGTCGCCGATGACGATGTAGCTCACGCCGCCACGGGCCAGGCGCTCGTAAAAAGCCAGGCTGCGCTCGCCGATGGAACCGTCGCGCTCCTCGTAGCCGGTGGTCAGCGGCGGGAACATAATGCGGTTCTTGAGCTCAAGGGGGCCAACCGTAATGGGCTGGAGCAGCTTGGATGCAGGTGCGGTCATGGATATTCCTCTCTTGTAGGCGCGGCGGCGATGATGCCGCGTAGTTGTCTAGAGGATATGGCATGGGGATACAACAGCGCAACGGAAATCGGCGGACAGCAGGTAGCGGCAGGTGGATGGGGATGGGCGGGGCGGCCCGTCGGTTTATCTCAATCTGTAACAGTTACGCGGCAAAACCGGGTCTTACTGTTACAGATCGAGATTTTGTTTGAGAGGCCGAGAATTGGACCGAAAACACGGTCCCGAAATAACAAAAAAGCTCGCCGGCTAGGCCGACGAGCTGCAAGTTCTTGGTCGCGGGGGCAGGATTTGAACCTACGACCTCCGGGTTATGAGCCCGGCGAGCTACCAGACTGCTCCACCCCGCAATGTCTGGGCGCCTCATGTGCGCAAGAAAGAATATTACGCGGGAGTTCGGTAAACGGCAAGGAAAATCTCGTAGAGCATAATTCCTTCATATTTAAACCCCTCGGCCCCTATCACCGTAAACGAATCGCAGCCGAGCGCCGTCGACGGCACGTATACAATGGTGCGCGTCCTTTTATGCCAACACCGGGAGTAGACATGCTGCTCGCTATCGATATGGGGAACACGCAGACGGCCATGGGCCTGTTTGACGGAGACGAGCTGGTGCAGTCGTGGCGCATGCCCACCGACCGCTCCTATACCGCCGACGAGATCCATGTGCGCCTGATGGGCTTCTTTAAGATGTACGGCCTCTCGCTCGACGCGGTCGACGCGATCGCCTTTGCGGGCGTGGTGCCGCAGCTCTCGCGCGAGTGGCACGCCGTGGCCGACCGCATTGCCGCGGACGCCATCGTCATCGGGCCGCAGAC
>CAJLAN010000079.1 GCA_905204635.1 uncultured Collinsella sp.
CCTTCGTGGTGGTTTGGGGTGGGGCTCGCTGCTATCATGGACAACGTTGAATTTCTACGAAGGAGCAGGGCATATGGCGATTCTTTTGGGATGCGATTCCGTCAGCCTAGAGTTTCCCACCAAGCATATTTTCGATAGCGTGACGCTCGGCGTGGGCGAGGGCGACCGCATTGGTATTGTCGGCAAAAACGGCGACGGCAAGTCGACGCTGCTGAGCGTGCTCGCCGGCACGCTGGAGCCCGACGACGGCCGCGTGACGCACCGTCGCGGCACCACGATTGGTCTGCTCGGCCAAAAGGACCAGCTTGTCGACACCGATACCGTGCATCATGCCGTTGTGGGCGACACGCCTGAGTACGAGTGGGCGTCGAGCCCCCGCACGCGCCAGATTCTCGCCGGTCTTATTAGCGATGTGCCCTGGGAGGGCACGGTTGGCGAGCTTTCGGGCGGCCAGCGCCGTCGCGTGGACCTCGCGCGCCTGCTGATTGGTGACTACGACGTGCTCATGCTCGACGAGCCCACCAACCACCTGGACATGCGCACCATCAACTGGCTCGCGCGTCACCTTAAGGCCCGCTGGCAGCGCGGTCAGGGCGCCATGCTCGTGGTCACGCACGACCGCTGGTTCTTGGACGAGGTCTGCACCAGCATGTGGGAGGTCCACGACGGCCAGGTCGATCCCTTCGAGGGCGGCTATTCGGCCTACATCCTGCAGCGCGTAGAGCGCGACCGCATGGCCGCGGTTACCGAGGAGCGCCGTCGCAACATGGCGCGCAAGGAGCTCGCGTGGCTGAGCCGCGGTGCCCAGGCTCGTTCCACCAAGCCCAAGTTTCGCGTGGATGCCGCTCGTGAGCTGATCGCCGACGTGCCGCCCGTGCGTGACGAGCTGGAGCTCAAGCGCTTGGCCGTGAGCCGCTTGGGCAAGCAGGTTATCGATGTGGTCGACGTGGATGCCGGCTATGCCGATACCGACGGCGCGCCCAAGCAGGTGCTCACCGATGTGACCTGGCTCATTGGTGCGGGCGACCGCTATGGCCTTTTGGGCGAGAACGGCGCCGGTAAGTCGACGCTGCTCGACGTGATCCAGGGCAAGATTGAACCTACGCGCGGCCGCGTGAAGATTGGCCAGACAGTGCGCTTTGGCGTGCTGTCGCAGCAGCTCGAGGAGCTCAAGCCCTACATGGGCGACACGATCCGCGAGGTGCTCGGCAACTATAAGAAGTACTACGTCATCGACGGCAAGGAGACTTCGCCCGAGAAGCTCTGCGAGCGTCTGGGCTTTACGACGCAGCAGCTCTGGAGCCGCATCGGCGATCTTTCGGGCGGCCAGCGCCGTCGCCTGTCGCTGTTGCTGACGATTCTGGACGAGCCCAACGTGCTCATCCTGGACGAGCCGGGCAACGACCTGGATACCGACATGCTCGCGATTGTCGAGGACCTGCTGGACGGCTGGCCCGGCACGCTGATCCTGGTGACGCACGACCGCTTTTTGATGGAGCGCGTGACCGACCAGCAGTGGGCGCTGCTCGACGGCCACCTGACGCATATGCCCGGTGGCGTGGACCAGTACCTGCGCCTGTGCAACGCTACCGCCGAGGGCGAGCCCGTGGGCGCGCCGAGCGCCAAGACCGGCACGTTCGACACCGGTGCCGCGGCAGCTGCGGCCGAAAAGCCCAAGTCGAGCGGTCAGCCCAACGGCCTGTCCAACGCCGAGCGCCAGAAGCTCCGCCGCGAGGTGAGTTCGCTCGAGCGCAAGATGGAGACGCAGCGCACCCGCGTTGAGGAGGCCGAGGCAGCAATGGCCCAAGTCGATCCCACCAACTACACGGCGCTCGGCGAGCAGCAGGCAAAGATCGACGAGGCTCACGCTGCCATGGACGAGCTGGAGATGGCGTGGCTCGAGGCGAGCGAAAAGCTCGAGGGCGAGGAGTAGGCGAGAATGATCAAAGCCGCGTTTTTCGATATCGACGGCACGCTGCTGAGCTTTAAGACCCACCGGATTCCGGCGTCGGCGCAGCAGGTGCTCGACAGCTTTCACGAGCAGGGGATTGCGTGCGTGATCGCCACGGGCCGTCCGACCTACCAGATGCCGGACTGGCTGTTCGACCTGGGCTGGGATGCGTACATTACGCTTTCGGGCCAGCACTGCTTTGATGCTGAGGGCGTCTACCGTAGCTGCCCGATTGACCCGGACGACGTTGCGGTGATTGTGGACCAGGTGGCGCAGGGGCGCTACGACTCGCTGTGTATGCAGGGTGAGAACTCGTTTGTGAACCGCCTGTCCGAGCGCGTGGTGACGGCCGGCAGCAACGCGGGAATCGTCTACCACGAGGAGCCGTTTGAGCACGCCTTTGACGCGCCGGTCTACCAGTTTTGCGCCTTTGTGGACCCTGACGACGAGCATATCGTGACCGATGCCGTGTCGCATTCGCTCACCACGCGCTGGTGCGACCTGTTCTGTGACATTATTCCCGCTAACGGCGGCAAGGACCTGGGCGTGGCGGCGACGCTGGAGCGCCTGGGTATCGACGCGAGCGAGGCGATTGCCTTTGGCGACGGCGAGAACGACCTGTCGATGTTTGCCGCCGTGGGCACGAGCGTGGCCATGGGCAACGCGCAGGACACGGTGAAGGCTGCGGCGACCTATGTGACGACCGCCGTGGACGACGACGGCATCTACAACGCCGCGAAGTACTTTGGACTGCTATAGCTGCGGCTCGGCACTTGGGGACACTCCTTGCGGGGTGTGTTCCCATTTTGTTTTCGTCCCGCTCGTTTTGCGAAACACGGCTAACTTTTAGGCAAAGTAGTAAGACATGGGCAACTTTTGCGGTAAAGTAAGCCGTGGAAAGTATCCAACGGCTAACTAGCAATCATCGCGAAAGGCGGCCCATGGCCCTACGTGAATCCGGAGAAGACTATCTCGAATCGATCTACGTTCTGTCGCAACGTCAGGGCATCGTGCGCTCGATTGATGTTGCAGAGTACCTTGGCGTAACTAAGGCAAGCGTTTCAAAAGCTATGGCGACGTTGGAGAACAACGGCTACGTCGAAATGGGCAAGCGAGATGTTCATCTGACGGAGCGTGGTCTGGAGGTCGCTCGTCAAATGTGGGAGCGTCACTGCTTTTTCGTGGGGCTGCTGGAGGATGCGGGTGTTTCGGCTGAGGTCGCGTCGCAAGAGGGCTGCCACATGGAGCACTGCCTGAGCGAGGAGAGCTTTGAGAAGCTACGGGCGATGTTGGGTCGGGAAGATGCAGCGGGTCCAACAACAGAAGCCTAACTGTCCCACAGTAGCGCGGAGTTCACGCAAAGCGCGAACCAGCGACTGGGACCAGCGGCCCTTTCGGCCAAGTCCATTTCAGCAAAGGAACCCTGCCAGCAAGCGATGCCCAAGAACCACCAGCAACGTCACCGTAGGCCGGGGTCGGGCTTGGTTTTGAAAACATTCCACACTGATATTTTCTGTATTGAAGACGTCGATGATGCACCCGTATACCATTGACGTCGACACCATCAGATGCGGACCGCGCGGTGACCCCACATTCCGCTGGCGCCCACAGGGCTGCCCTCGTTTCCTGACATGTCCCGCGCGGGCCGCGGCGAGCCGAGACCGCCGCATGACCTAATAGGAGCATGGAGCGATACCGCGGACCCGAACAACCGCATTCTATCGCGCCCCGTCAGTGTGCCGTCTGCCCGGTCCAGGCGAGCACGGAAAGAACGGAGCGAGACATGAGAACCGAATCGACACCCGGCGCCCGCGGGCCGGTCTTCTGCGGGGTCGACACCCACGCCGACTCGCACTGGCTGTGCGTCCTGGACTGGAGGGGCCGCAAGGTCCTGTCCCGCCAGTTCCCCGCCGACGCGGCGGGCTACGAGGCGCTCGCCGGGGCGATCGCGGCGGCCGGGGAGCCGGCCTGCGTCGCGATGGAGGGGACGTCGTCCTACGGGGCGGGCCTCACCAGGCACCTCGCGTCGCTGGGGATGCCCGTGCGCGAGGCGCTCTCCCCGGCGAGGACGCAGAGGAGGCGCCCGGGGCAGGGGAAGTGCGACGAGGCGGACGCGGAGAGGGCCGCCCGCGCGGCGATGTCCGGCTCAGGGCTCGGGACCCCCAAGAGCCAGGACGGGTGGGTCGACGGGGTGCGCTGCATGCTCGCGGCGCGCTCCGGGGCGGTGAAGGCGCGGACCTCGGCGATCAACACCGCGAGGTCGCTGCTCACCACCGCGCCGGAAGGGCTCAGGTCGAGGTTCCGCGGCATGGGAGGGCCGAGGCTGATGGAGGAGCTCCCCTCCGTGCGCGCCGAGGGCGCGCTGGGCGCCGCGCTCGGCGCGCTGGCGGACCTGTGGGCGGCGGCGCGCGACGCGGCGCTCGACATGGAGCTCGCGATCGAGGCGTCCCTGGAGGAGAACTGCCCCGCGCTGCTGGCGATGTACGGGTGCGGGCCCGTGAGCGCGGCCAAGCTCGCGGTCGCGGCCGGGGACAACCCGGGCAGGCTGCGCTCCGAGGCGTCGTTCGCGGCGATATGCGGCGCCTGCCCCATCCCCGCCTCGAGCGGCAAGACCGTGAGGCACAGGCTCAACAGGGGCGGCGACCGGCAGGCGAACAGCGCGCTGCACGAGATCGCGAGGCAGAGGGTCATGCGCGACCCCGAGACCGCCGAGTACGCCGAGAGGGCCAGGGGGCGGGGAAAGAGCGACAGGGAGGTCATGAGGTGCCTCAAGCGCTACGTGGCCAGGGAGGCGTACCGGGCGCTGATGCGCCCGCACGAGATCAGGAGGCCCGAGGACGCCTCGGAGCTCGTGGCGGCCAGGCGCGCGGCGAAGGTCAGCCAGGTGAGGGCGGCGTCCATACTGGGCACCAGCGAGAAGTACATCTCGATGCTGGAGAGGGGCCAAAGGGAGCTCAAGCCCATAAGGAGGGCCTACGAGGCATGGGTCGAGGCCGGACTTCCGCTCGATTGGGACAGGCAGGCCTTCGAGGCCGAGCGCAAAATGGATTCTAAAAAACACCTTGCCAAATAGGAGCGTCAGGACGAAGGAACCCCCGCCGCACGTAGTGCGCAGCGGGGGTTCCTTCATGTCCGAGGACGTCCGCGAAGGTCAGCCCTCAGATCCTGCGGTGGGAGACCTAGGCCTCGTTATACACCGTTTTGAGCTTCAGCAGGTGCTGATAGCGGTCCATAGCAGCCTGCTCATTCTCCTTGAAGAGCTCCTCGGCGCGCTCGGGGAAGGAACGCGTCAGCGAAGCGTAACGGGCCTCGTTCATCAGGAACTCCTGATAACCGCCCGCGGGCTCCTTGGAATCGAGCGAGAACTTCTTGCCGGCAGCAGCCTCGGGGTTGAAGCGGAAGAGGTTCCAGTAACCGCACTCGACAGCCTTCTTCATCTCGGCCTGGCAGTTCTGCATGCCACCCTTCTTGATGGAGTGCATCTCGCAGGGGCTGTAGCCGATGATGAGGGACGGGCCGTCGTAGGCCTCGGCCTCGTGAATGGCCTTGAGGGTCTGAGCCGGGTTGGCGCCCATGGCGACCTGCGCCACGTAGACGTAGCCGTAGCTCATGGCGATCTCGGCCAGGGACTTCTTCTTGGTCACCTTACCGGCAGCGGCGAACTGAGCGACCTGGCCCAGGTTCGAGGCCTTGGAGGCCTGACCGCCGGTGTTGGAGTAGACCTCGGTGTCGAAGACGAAGACGTTGACGTTGTGGCCGGAAGCCAAGACGTGGTCCAGGCCACCGAAGCCGATGTCGTAGGCCCAGCCGTCGCCGCCGAAGATCCAGAAGGACTTCTTGGTGAGGTAAGCCTTGTCAGCGAGGATCGCCTTGGAAGCGTCGCAGCCGCACTTCTCGAGCTCGGCAACGTAGGCAGCAGCAGCGGTCTTGGAGGCCTCGGCGTCGTTGACGGAGTCGATCCAAGCCTGGCCGGCGGCCTTGAGCTCGTCGGACGGACCGTCAGCGGCGATGATCTCCTGCGTAGCAGCGATCAGCTTCTTCTGAACGGCCTCGTAGCCAACGGCCATGCCCAGACCGTGCTCGGCATTGTCCTCGAACAGGGAGTTGTTCCACGCCGGGCCGTGACCGTCCTTGTCCTTGCAGTAAGGAGCGGTGGCAGCGGGGTTGCCCCAAATGGAGGAGCAGCCGGTGGCGTTGGAGATGTACATATGATCGCCGAAGAGCTGGGTGACCAGGCGGGCATAGCTGGTCTCGGCGCAGCCGGCGCAGGAGCCGGAGAACTCCAGGTAGGGCTGCTTAAACTGGCTGCCCTTGACGTTGGCCGCGATGAGCTCCTTCTTCTCGGAGACGTTCTCGACCATGTAGTCCCAAACGGGCTGCTGGTCCATCTCCTGCTCGGTGGGAACCATCTCGAGGGCGCCCTTGGGGCAAACCTTGACGCAGTTGGTGCAACCCATGCAGTCGAGCGGGGACACGGCCATGGTGAACTTCATGCCCTTGGCCTTGGGGCCCATGGCGTCGAGCGTGCGGGTAGCCTCGGGCGCGGCGGCGGCCTCGTCCTCGGTCATCGCGAACGGACGGATGGTGGCATGCGGGCACACATAGGCGCACTGGTTGCACTGGATGCACTTGGTCTCGTCCCAGTGGGGAACGACCACGGCGACGCCGCGCTTCTCGTATGCGGAGGCGCCCAGCTCAAACTGGCCGTCAGCGCAATCGACGAAGGCGGAAACAGGCAGGCTGTCGCCATCCATGCGATCGATGGGCTCGAGCAGGTTCTTGACCTGCTGGGCGATGGCGGACTTGGTCTCCTCGGAGAGCTCGACGGGAGCGGCATCCTCGGCGGTAGCCCAGTCGGCCGGAACCTCGAACTTACGGAAGGCGGTAGCGCCGGCATCGATGGCCTTATGGTTGGCGTCGACGATGGCCTGGCCCTTCTTCATGTAGGACTTGGTAGCCGCGTCCTTCATGTACTGCAGGGCGTCCTCGGCGGGCAGGACCTTGGCCAGCGCGAAGAAGGCGGACTGGAGCACCGTGTTGGTGCGCTTGCCCATGCCGACCTTGGCGGCCAGGTCGATAGCGTCAATCAGGTAAACGTTGACGTTGTTGTTCGCGATGTAGCGCTTGGCCACGGCGGGCATGTGCTCGGCGAACTCCTCGTCGCTCCACTGGCAGTTGACCAGGAAGGTGCCGCCCGGCTTGACGTCGCGGACCATCTTGAAGCCCTTAACGATGTAGCTGGGGTTATGGCAGGCGACAAAGTCGGCCTTGGTCACGTAGTACGGCGAGCGAATCGGGGAATCACCAAAGCGCA
>CAJLAN010000080.1 GCA_905204635.1 uncultured Collinsella sp.
AGCCTGTGCCAAGGCGCGGCGCAGGGCCAACGCAATCGAGCTCGAAACAAGCGAGACCACAAACATGATGAAGAACATGCCGGGATAGACGCGGTCGATAAGCGACAGCGAGTAGCGCGGGTCGACAAACAAGAAGTTGTAGAGCGCCACGGCGGCAGCCGAGCTCAGCAAGCAATACAGGCGACTCCAGGTAAAGAACGCGCACAGCTGAACGGCAAGCACATAAACGATCATGATGCTCGGCGCGAGACCCGGATGGTCGAGCAGCGCGCCCACAATCGTCGCTGCGACCAGCAGCCCCGCCGATACGCAGGCGTCATACAGAGGAGTGCGGCGCGTCAGCGTTGTGCGCCGCCACCAAAAGTTATCGGCAATATCGCCGTCCGCACGGACGTCCATCAGCGCCCCGCCCCTCTCTCAAAAACAAAAACCACCACAAAGGGGACAGGCACCTTTGTGGTGGTTTTCCCTCGTGGTGGTTCTAAGTGTAAAGCCTTCTACGACCGGCAGCCGCTAGACAAACAGCACGTGCGCGAGCAGTGCGCACACGCACACCGCTCCAAATACCAGTGCCACGATCGAGATCACGCGGTCGGCCATGTCCATGTTGGCGCGATTCGTAAAGAACCGATCTTCGGCGGCGTCAGCGCGTGCCTCACGCACCATTTCGACCACCGCCTCGCGGCCATCGAGCGCCTTTGTATCCATGTTTGCCTCCCCAGCCTCAATCTTGTCCATCGAAAACCAACTCCATACAGCCTGTCGGCGCCTACGGGCGCTCGTTGGGAGCCAGGCGCTGCATCTTATTCACGGCCTTGAACTTGGTGAACAGCGGCACGTACTCAAAGCTCACGTTGGAGTTCTCCAGGCCGTACCAGCGCGCCGGCGTGCCGGCGGCGCGGCGGATGATGTACTTGAGCGTGATGGCCGTGCGCTCGCTGGGCTCCACATCGCTTTCGGGCGCCAGAAGCTTACGGATCAGGACAAACTTGAACGTACCGATGTTACCCGGATCCTTGTAGACCGAGTAGTCATGCGTCTGCGGCGGCAGCTCGCCGGTGGCAGCCAGGTCCTGAACAACCTGACGCAGGTAGGCATTGACGCGCTGGTTGATCTTGTAGCCCAGGTACAGATGCACGCGGAACACGTAGTCGGTGCCGAACGTCTCGACCGAATAGGCAAAGGTGTGCGGTTCGTCCATGGTCTCGACGTTCACAAACCACCAGGCGTGGGCACGCTTGGGATGCTTGTCCAAGATCGAGTAGACGATATCGCGGTCGATGTAGTCGGTATGGGTGTCCTTGGTCAGGTACACGACGTTGTCGCTCATGCGCTCGTAACGGTCGTCGTCGCGCAGGCGCTTGAGCTGCGGCAGGTAGCTACGCAGCGGCAGCAGCGTAAACTGGCGCTGCTCGACCGCCGTGCCGTTGTACCAGCACACCATAATGCCCATGATGAGTGCAGCCATGAGGATGGTGAAGTAGCCGCCGTGGAAGAACTTGGTGAGCGAGCTCACGAAGAAGAAGCCTTCGAGCAAAAGGAAGAAGGCCACGAAGATCCACGGAGCAACCTTGAGCTTGCGCTCCTCGTGCAGGTAGAAGAAGAGCAGCAGCGTGGTGCACATCATAGTCAGCGTAATGGCAAGGCCGTAGGCGGCTTCCATATGCGCCGAGTTCTGGAACAGCAGCACCACGATGACGCAGCCGACAAGCATGACGTTGTTGACCATGGGGATGTAGAGCTGGCCCTTGGTCTCGGCAGGGTAGAAGACCTGCATGTGCGGCATAAGGTCCAGGCGGCTGGCCTCGGACACCAGCGAGAATGCGCCGGTGATGAGCGCCTGCGAGGCGATGATGGCCGCGACGGTGGAAAGGCCGACGGCAAACGGGCGCAGGCCCGGGGCGAGCATCTGGTAGAACGGGTTGAGGTCGGCAATGCCCATGAGCTCGGGGTTGGCAGCGTTGTTGAGAAGCCAAGCGCCCTGGCCCATATAGGACAGCAGCAAGCAGCACTTAACGAACGGCCAGGTGGCGTAAATGTTGCCGCGGCCCACGTGGCCCATGTCAGAGTAGAGCGCCTCGGCACCGGTGGTGGCGAGGAAGCAGCTGCCCAGGATCATGATGCCCGCGTGGTTGTTGGGGCTCAGCAAAAAGACGATGCCGCGCACCGGGTTGAGGCACAGCAGCACGGCGGGATGCTGGCAGACAAAGAACAGACCCGTGCCGCCCAGGAACAAAAACCACAGCGTCATGATGGGGCCAAAGGCGTGACCGATCTTGGCCGTACCGATGCGCTGCACCAAGAAGAGCGCGATGATGATGGCGAGCGTAATGGCGACGACGCGGCCCTGGTCATCGCCCAGCACGGCATGGACCGCCGGGATGGTGCGCAGGCCCTCGATGGCCGTGGTAACGGTAACGGCCGGCGTCAGGATGCCGTCGGCGA
This sequence comes from uncultured Collinsella sp., assembly GCA_905204635.1. Taxonomy (GTDB): domain Bacteria; phylum Actinomycetota; class Coriobacteriia; order Coriobacteriales; family Coriobacteriaceae; genus Collinsella. The sequence goes on from CAJLAN010000080.1 coordinate 2,446, forward strand.
GCAGCGCGGCGCCACCCAGCATGGCGGGGATGATAAGCCACTTGCCACAGCGCTTGACCAGGCTGTACAGGGCAAAGATGCCGCCCTCACCATGGTTATCGGCGCGCAGCGAGATGAGCACATACTTGATGGTGGTCAGCAGCGTGACCGTCCACACGACAAGGGAGAGCGCGCCGAGCACGAACTCCTCCGTCACGCTTCCGATGCCGCCGTTGCCGGCAACGAGCGCCTTGGTTACATACATAGGGCTGGTGCCGATATCGCCGTACACCACGCCCAGCGTGACGAGCATCGCCGAGATGCTCACAGGAATCGCAGCGTGCGAGGCTGCCTCCTTGGCCTTTTGTTCCATAAGCCGGTTTCCTCCCAACTTTAATGTTCGAAGGAATTATAGGTAATCGGCCCATGTTTTAATGCACTGTTTTCCCAGCTAGATAAAGATTTATACAGTCTTTAGGCTACCGCGGCGATATGGAATGTAACAAAGGGACTGCCCCCTTGTCACATTCGTCATTTTCCGAGCCAGTTTTTGAACCACCACTCCATGGAGCGGCTCATCTCGGCCATAAAGGGGCTCGTGTGCTTGCGGGTGTAGATATCCACGACGCGCTCCCCCACCTCGCGGGCGTGCGGGCGAAACATCGCATCCATCTCGGCCACCTGTGCATCCATAGTCGCAGCGTCCGCGCGGCGGTAGCGCTCTTCGTGCACCAGGTTCACCACGGGATGTGCGATCGCCGGACGCTCCTTGCGGGGCGTGCCGATGATGAGCATCGACAGCGGCATGGTATACGGAGGCAGATCCAGCAGCTCGGCAACTTCCTCAGCGTTCTCGATGATATCACCGATATAGCAGCTCCCCAGCCCCAGGGCCTCGGCGGCAACCACGGCGTTTTGGGCGGCGATCACGGCATCCTGTGCCGCGATGGCAAAGTCGCCCAAACCCGGCGCGCGGCGGGGCGCCTTGCCCGTGCGCTCGACAAACTCGGGCTCAAAGCAGCCCACGTGCTCAAACAAATCGATCCACTTGGCATAGTCGACCACAAATATTAGTGCCCAGGGCGCCTTAGCGATCATGGGCTGGTGGTCGCACAGGTCGGCGAGGCGGTCCAGCGTAGCCTGCTCGCGAATGCTTACGATGGAATACATCATCATGGCGCCCGCCGACGGCGCGCGACTCGCCGCATGCAAAATTGCCGCCCGCCGCTCGTCGGTCACCGCTACGGGACGGTCGTTGTCATCGCGCGCGAAGGCGCGCGTAGACGAGCGATGCTCCAAGATGTCCAGCACCGCGTTGCCCGTAGTCTCGACCGGATAGCCGTGCGTGTCCACGGCCGCAGCTCCGTCGCCGCCCATGTCCGCCTTGCAAATCTGCTCGCTCATCGCCTCATCCTCGCCAATTCTTTAAGAAGCCTTTACGTTTCCGTGTAATTCCCGTCCATTATCGCGCAGGTCGCCACTACATTGCGCCACACCGTCACACGTGCGCGTTAATATGGCTGGTTATTGTGCGCAGCCACCAATTGCAGCGCATATCTTGGTAACAATCGGGTAAACCCCCGCTTTCGTAGGTTTTAGTTTGTGAGGAGTCTCAGCATGTTCGCTGCCGCCATCTCGCTCGTCGGTCTTGCGGCGACCGTCTACCTTGTTTTGCGCGAGGCCAAGGCCATTCGCGCTCAGTCGGGCACCGTCACCAAGGGCGCCTTCGCCTGGAGCGTCGCCTTTGGCCTGTTCCAGCTCTTTTTGACCATTTGGGGCGCCATTGGCCTCGTCGCCCAAAACGAGCCTCTCGCCTTTGTGATGCTCATCCTGACCAACGCCATCCTCACCGGATGCGCCTGGGCCAGCATCGCCCGCGACCGCATCGCCCCGCGCGTCTTTGCGTTCGCTGCTACCGATGCCCCCGCCCCCACCGGCAAGCTTGCCCGCCTGCGCGGCGCCTTCGTGGGCAAACCGCTCGTCGCGGCCGTCCTGTGCCTGCTGCTCGCCGGCTTCTTTGCGCTGCTGGGCATGGAGGTATCGTCCAACCACGACTTTACCTGGGTCTACCCCCTGTGCATCCTGCTCGAGTGGGCCATCATCACCACGCTCATAGTCGGCCTGTTCTTCCTGTTCCAGCGCCACGGCGCAGCTCCCGCGGTCCTGGCCTTTGCCCTCTTTGTCCTGGGCATTGCCGAGTTCTTCGTTATCACGTTTAAATCCATGCCCATCCAGCCGGGCGACCTTTCGGCCATCTCCACCGCCGCCGCGGTCGCCGGCAACGGCTACGCCTTCTCGATCTCGCTGTTCTGCGTGCTGTCCATGGGCTTTGCCGCCATCGCCATGCTGCTGTGCGAGTACGCCGGCCTGGTGGCGCCGCATCGCCAGAAGGGCGCTGTCAATGCCAAGCGTATGCTGCTCACCAACCTGCTCGTCGCGGTGCTGTGCCTGGGCGGCGTGACCGCGCACGTCACGCTTATCGACTACTACAACACCCTTGGCATCACCGTCTACACCTGGCGCCCGCTCGAGAGCTACTGGCGCGAGGGCTACCTGCCCGCCTTTATTAGTGCAGCGCAGTCCATCAAGCCGCCCAAACCCGCCGACTACTCCGTCGACGATGCCAAGGCCACGCTCAAAAAGTACGCCAAGGCCTACGACAAGTCCGATGCCGCCAAGAGTGACGAGCGCACCGCCGCAAAGGAGCAGTTCGACAGCGAGAAGCCCACGGTCATCGCCATCATGAACGAGACCTTCTCGGACCTTTCGATCTATCAGGAGATGCGCGCCGGCTACGAGGGCCCGCAGTACTTTAAGAACCTGTCCAACTGCCTCAGCCGCGGTAAGCTCTACGTGAGTGCCTACGGCGGCGGCACCGCCAATACCGAGTTTGAGTTTATGACCGGCAACTCCATGGCCAACCTGGGCTCGGGCGTGTACCCCTACACCATCTACAACATGGAAACGACCGGGAACCTGGCAGAGCAGTTCAAATCGCTCGGCTATTCCACCACGGCCATGCACCCCAACCACGCGACCAACTGGAACCGCGAGAACGTCTACAAGGACTTTGGCTTTGACCAGTTCCTGTCCATCAACGATTTCCAGGGAGCCGACACCCTGCGCGGCATGGTGACCGACCAGGCTACCTACGACAAGATTCTTGAGCTGCTCGACCAGAACGCCGATCCGCAGTTTATCTTCGACGTGACCATGCAGAACCACTCGGGCTACGACACGGGCCTGCTGCCGGTCGACAAGCAGATGCACCTGAACATCGACGCGACCGACCTGGACGCTAAGACCGTCGAGGACGGCACACTGTCCGATGTCGACGAGTATGTCTCGTGCATCGAGCAGTCCGACCAGGCGCTGCGCTACTTCCTCAACGCCTTGAGCAAGCTCGACCGCAAGGTGGTCGTGGTGTTCTGGGGCGATCACCAGCCGTTCTTCCCATCCAAGTTCAACGATAAGTGGTTTACCGGCGAGGACGATGCCACGCACCAGGAACGTCTGTGGCAGACCGACTACATCATCTGGGCCAACTACGACGTTGCCGGCTGCGACCAGACGAGCGAGGTCGACGACCTGTCCACCAACTACCTGTCCACGCAGCTCATGCAGCTGATCGGCGCACCGCTGACCGACTACCAGAAAGCGCACATGACGCTGCGCGAGTCGCTGCCCGCCATCAACTCCGTGGGCTACGAGGACGCCAGCCTGCGTTGGGCGCTCTCCTCCAACGTCACCGGTGACGACGCCGCGGCCGCAGCCGCCACCAAGGCGCGCGAGGATTACGCCAAGATGCAGTACTACGAGATGTTCCGCGACGGCAAGAACGTCTATACCGAGCACTTCCAGACCGAGGCCAACGAAACCGACCCCAACCTGGCGCCAGGCACGACCAAGATTAAGTAGCTGCTAGCTGCTGAGCCACAACTGAAACGTCTGTCCAGGCGGAGGCATATAAGGTTCCCTGCTCGGACAGTCCTGCGCAAGACGAAGGCCACGTTATGTGGCCTTCTTTGTTTGCGGAAAGTGTGTCCCGGAATTCTTGTCTGGAATGGGATGCAGTTTCCGCTTGGGACCCGATTGGGAAAGTGTGTCCCACTATTCAGCTGGATTCCGGGATGTATTTTCCGGTTGAGGCTCGTTGGGAAAATGCGTCCCACTTTGGGGGCTGATTCTGGGACGTGGTTTCCGGTTGGCTCTCATTGGGAAAGTTCATCCCATTTCCCGCCTAATTATGGGACGCAGTTTCCCGTTGAGGACCCTTTGGGAAAGTGCGTCCCGGTCTGGGCGCTCAAACTGGGATGGATTTTCCGGATGAGGGCTTGACGGAAAATGTGTCCCGTTCCGGGCACTAATTGTGGGATGCAGTTTCCGCTTGCGGAGTCTCCACTCAACAGAAAACCCGGGTGGCCTGTTTTTTGGCTACCCGGGTTTTTGGGTTGTCGATATGTTCGACTGGCTACTAGTGGGTCTTGCGGCGCTTGATCAGCATGATGAGGGCTATCCTACGAGCGTTGCTCCCGCTGCTGCTGCGGTGGCGACTAGGGCGAATGTTTGGTCGCCGGTGTTTGCGAGGTTCTTCGCTGTGGTCGTAGTCTTGACCTTGGTGTCGGTCTTAGCTCCGTTGTCGGACTTGGGCTTGTCCGGGTTCGTCGGGGTCTCAGGAGTCTCGGGGTCCTTTGAGCCTTCGGAATCGGTTGGGCCGGCGGTGTTTACC
>CAJLAN010000081.1 GCA_905204635.1 uncultured Collinsella sp.
TATTCTGCTTCCATCCGTGCGCGGGAAGGCTTCCGAGCCGTTCTCGAGCGACGTTTGCGCCACAAATTCGGACGATTTGTCCAATTCTGAACTTTTTTTCGCGCTCGATACGTCCCCGGGCGGCTCCAGAGAGCCCAAATTGTCCTCGCGCCTGCTGAATACTCCTTTATTTGCACATCGGATGGCACCCCACCCCAACATGTCATCGGAAAACAGCGATTCTCGGCGTCCCAAAGAAGCCATATCCGCCACCTCGCGCACGCGACCGTCCTCAATCCGGTACGCACACGTCGCGTATTCGAGCATTGGGCGCGGCTGATGCGTCGCCACAACAACCGTGCAGCCCAGCTCGCGATTCACACGAAACAGCGCGTGCAGGAAATTCTTCTCCGCAACCGGATCAAGCTGAGACGTGGGCTCGTCGAGCAGCAGCACGCGCGGGCGCAGCGTCAGAACGGCCGCCAACGACAGCAACTGTTTGCGACCGCCCGAAAGCGTGTCAGTATCGCGGTGAAGCCAATCTTCCAGCCCAAAGAAATAGCTGGTCTCGGCCACGCGACGGCGCATCTCGTCGCGCGACATACCTAAGTTTTCCAAGCCAAACGCCATCTCGTGCCACACGGTTTCGCACACGATCTGGTTCTCGGGGTCCTGAAACACATAGCCCACGCGCTCTGCGGACGCCCGAACGTCCATATCGGCAACGCTCTCGCCCAGCACGCACAGCTCGCCAGCGCATTCACCCGTCGGCGAAATTTCGGGCTTGAGCAGCGAGAGCAGCGTTGACTTACCCGACCCAGTACCACCAACAAGCAACGCAAACGCTCCTTGGGAAACACGCCAATCGAGTTCCTCGAGCACCGGCGCCTCAGCCCCGGGGTAGGTAAAGCTCAGACCCCGTACTTCAATCGCCGGCGCATCCGAGCTGCACGCCGCGCCCGACACCGAGCCCCTATCCAACCGAGCCATCAGCCAAACCTCTTCTCGTCAATCGCGTGCAGTACGCAGGGCAGCGCCATCCAGGCCGCGTATACAACATAGCCCGGCCACGGAGCCGGCACCGATAGTTGCGGGTAAAACGAATACTGCGTCGTCGCGGTCCACGCTACTGCCGTCGTGGCCACGCCAAACAGCGCAAGCCCAACCAGCGCGGCAACATCGCCGCGCCCCAGCCGATACCGCGCGTACGTCGTGCGACGCGTCGCGGCGCCCCATCCACGGGAGCGCATGGCGTCCGCGCGCTCCAGCGAATCCTCCATGCCCCAGCCCATCAGCACGCTCGAAGCCCGCAAGCGCGAGCGCACGGGGTCGGCCGGAGCGCGGCCAGGCACATCAATCGCATCCTGCACCGCCAGTACCGTACGACCGCGGCGTAAAAACTGCGGGATAAGCCGCATGCACATCGAGATCATGAGCGCGAGCACCGGCGCGGCGTTGCCCAAAAGCGCAAGTACCTTGTCGTATTCGAGCATCGACGCCGCGGCCTCAAACCACAGCACGCTCGCCACGAACAGCCCGCCCATGCACAGGCCGTAAACCATGCTCTCTAGATACACCGCACGCATGCCAATACGAAACAGCTCCGTCGAGCCCGATGCACTAAACAGCGGATTGAGCACCGCAATGATCAAAATCACCGGCAGCTGCCAGCGAAGCGCGCCCAACGTGCGCGCAACACCGCGCGTCGCAAGCCCGTACGCCAACCCGCCCGCAAGCGATAGCGCAATCAGCACCGGTTGCATCGAGAACATGGTGAGCCCCAACGTCAGCACCATGTAGAGCGCCGGCACCGCCGGATGCGACATCGAAAATGCCGCGACGGGTTCGTTGCCCGATTCCTCTCGCATGGTGTCCACGGGCATCCCCATCCCCTCGCTCAAACGTCAACGCCGCAGCGCCGCCACCATACACAACCAGCGCAAACGCCGTACCGCCGGCCCAAGCCTCAGCTGCCGCGCATCAATCGTTACGCGCTCATCATATGCCTGCGGTATCATATTGCGCCGTGTATCGTTTCCAAACACACGTCTCTATAACGTAACAGGAGATCACATGGACGCAACCGCAATTATCCTCGCCGCCGGCGAGGGCACCCGCATGAAGTCGAACCACTGCAAGGTTTCGCACAAGATTCTAGGCAAGCCCATGGTTCAGTGGATCGTCGACGCCACCATCAAGGCCGGCTGCAGCCGCGTCGTGGTCGTCATCGGCAGCCACGCCGACGAGATGCGCGCCCTCATCGATGGCGCCTACGCCAACAGCGCCACCAAAGTCGAGTGCGTCGAGCAGACCGAGCGCCTGGGCACCGGCCATGCCGTCAAGGTCGCGCTCGAGGCCTGCGGCATCGCGCAAGGCCCCGTCGTCGTGCTCAACGGCGACCTGCCGCTCATCACCGCCGACACCGTCGCCAAGTTCGCGCAGACCGTCGCCACCGGCGAGCTCGCCTGCACCGTCATGACCATGACCCCGCCCGATCCTTTTGGCTACGGCCGCATCAAGCTGGGCGCCGATGGTCAGATCGAGCGCATCATCGAGCAGAAGGACTGCACGCCCGAGCAGGCCGCCACGCTGCTGGAGTGCAACGCCGGCTGCTACGCCTTCGACGGCGCGCAGCTTGCCGCCCACATTAACGAGATCGGCAACGACAACGCGCAGTCCGAGTACTACCTGCCCGACATGCTCGAAATCCTCAAGGGTCACGGCCAGGCAGTCTCCATCTTCCACTGCGACGACTACCGCGACGGCCTGGGCGTCAACAGCCGCATCCAGCTCGCGCAGCTCACCGCCATCGCGCGCGACCGCATCAACGAGCACTGGATGGCAGAAGGCGTCACGTTCATCGACCCCACGCAGGCCTGGATCGGTCCCGACGCCACCATCGGCCGCGACACCGTCGTGTGGCCGCAGACGCATCTGATCGGTCACGTCACCGTGGGCGAGGAGTGCCAGCTCGGCCCCAACAGCCGCCTCACCGACACCACCGTCGGCAGCGGCTGCATCATCGATGAGACCATCGCCATCGAGGCCGTCATCGAGAACGGCGTCGACTGCGGCCCGCGCGCCTACCTGCGCCCGGGCACCCACATGCTCGACGGCTCCAAGGCCGGTACGCACGTGGAAATCAAGAAGTCCACGATCGGCGAGGGTTCCAAGGTGCCCCACCTGTCCTACATCGGCGACACCACCATGGGCTCCGGCGTCAACGTAGGCGCGGGCTCTATCACCTGCAACTACGACGGCGTCCACAAGCACAAGACCGTCATCGGCAAGGATGCCTTCATCGGTTCTGACACCATGATGGTCGCGCCCGCCCAGATTGGCGACGGTGCGCTCGTGGCCGCCGGCTCCGTCATCACCGAGCCGGTCCCGGCCGACGCACTCGGTCTGGGCCGCGCCCGTCAGGTAAATATTGAGGGCTGGGCCGCCGATTATCGCCGTCGTCTGCACGAGGACGACGAGGCATAACGTTTCACCAAGCACAAAAGGAGCTGTTCCATGGGGACGGCTCCTTTTTCTATCGTGACCTGCGCGACCGGATGAGTGGTCGGTTCGTGTCCGTTGACGGTAAAGACGTTATCAAGACCCGATTAACCCCGCCGCACGGTTACAATGCAAAAAGGCATCTATATGGCATTCGATGTATAAAGGAGAAGGGTAATGCCGATTAATGATCCCGAGAAGTCGGAGAATATGCGCAAGTCCATCCGCGTGTATTCCGGTTCCTCCAACCGTCCCCTCGCTCAGAAGATCGCTGAGTACCTTGGGGTCGAGCTTTCGGGCCTTACGCTAAAGCAGTTCGCCAACGGTGAGATTTACGCCCGCTACGACGAGACCGTCCGCGGCGCCGACGTCTTCCTGATTCAGTCCGTGGCCGGCGGCAACGTCAACGACATGCTCATGGAGCTGCTCATCGCCACCGACGCTGCCAAGCGCGCATCCGCCCGCTCCATCACCGCCGTCATCACCCACTACGGCTATGCCCGCCAGGACCGCAAGGCCGGCCCGCGCGAGCCCATCACCGCCCGCCTCGTCGCCAACCTGCTCGAGCGCGCCGGCGTCGACCGCATCATCACCCTCGACCTGCACCAGGGTCAGATCCAGGGCTTCTTTGATATCCCGGTCAACCACCTGTCCGCACTGCCGCTGTTTGGCCAGTACTACAACGCCATGAACTTCGACACCGACAACCTGGTTGTCGTCTCCCCCGACGTGGGCCGCGCCAAGGCCGCCAAGAAGCTGTCCGACATGCTCGGCTGCGACCTGGCCATCGCCCACAAGGGCCGTCCGCGCCACAACGCCGCCGAGGTCATGGGCATCATCGGTGACATCAAGGGCAAGACCTGCATCATCAACGACGACATGATCGACACCGCTGGCACCCTGTGCGCCAACGTCAAGGAGCTCAAGGCTATGGGCGCTGGCGACATCTACGTCTGCGCCACCCACGGCATCTTCTCCGGTCCGGCCATCGAGCGTCTGAACGACGCCCCGATCGTCGAGTGCCTCGTCACCGACGCCATTCCCGTCGAGGTCGGCGGCAAGATCAAGACCATCTCGGTCGCCGAGGAGTTCGCTCAGGCCATCTCCGCCGTTTACCACGAGGAGCCCGTCTCCACGCTCGTCGGCGGCGACTTCGCGCTGTAGTCCAACGCGCATCGCATCATCTTTGATGCTTTTAAAGGGTCGGAAGCTCGCTTCCGGCCCTTTTTCTATCCCTCGCCAACCTTCCCTGGACAATTGGTTCAGATACGTATTTTTTAAAGCCCCAAAGGGCCGTTCGGAGCCTTCTGAGCTCCCCGGCGGATGCCATGCCGCCCAAAGCTCATCGTTTTCGAGTACAACCGCCGCATATTTACCCTCAAATCACCCTCGAAGGCCCTTAGAAACGCCTCGAATGCCCGTCGCCTTATACGTATCTGAACTAACTGTCCAGTAGCTATCGTCAACCTTCGCGGCAGAGCTCAATTTCCTGCAATCCCCTCAACCGATTCCATCGATTTCATAACACCCAGCCGTTCATGGCGCACAGCGCCCCGCTGAGCGAAAAGAACGGTATGGCGGTCGCATTCTGCCGCCAACTTAGTACGTTATAGCTATGACGACCGTGATTTCACATTTCTCCGCCCTCCGCGCAATTCGTCGCGCACGACGGGCGTACTCTGCCCTACCCTGGGACTCCGTTGATAGTGAACAGCAAGCACAGGCCTTGGCTAGCTGCATTCCCAATAATGACGCGATAGACTTTGGCGCACTTTCGATACTCGACGCCTGGAATGAAGATGATTCCGAACTACTCGATCTTCTCGTTTCAAACGAAGACAACAGACGCCCCGACAAGCGACTTCTTCAGCATATTCTCTCCGCTCCGCTTCCTGAAGGTGCAATTATGCACGTCGAGGCCGACATCTACGCAACGTCTCCTGCCATGACAGCCATGCTTTGTTCTAAAAATGAATCGGTCGCCAAAACCTTGATGCTCCTTATGGAGCTGCTCGGAACCTACTCCCTTCCGCCCGAGGCAACCTACCCCATCGCCTATGACGACATCTGGCCCAAGGGCGATAGCTGCGCAGCGACGGGCGATCTTGATTGCCTGGGCGGCCAGTCGGCAGCCAAACAGCAGAACGAAACCCGCTACGAACAGGCGCACTACAAATGCGAGCCCGCCACGACCATCGAAGATCTCGAGGCGGTCGCGCGCTTCGCCAAAAGTAGCTCATACACCTCGTTTCGCACGGCAGTCAAGCTTGCCCGACCCGGATCTGCATCCCCAGCCGAATCCCTAATGTTAGCCGTTCTCGGAGCGCCCATGCGCTTTGGCGGATTCGGATGTTGCAGCCTGCCCATGGGAGGCCTGCTACTCAACTATCGAATCGACTTCGACACTCTTGCGGTTAACATGTCCTCCGGCATCCCTTACGCCATCTGCGACCTATATTGCCCGGCCGCCGGAGTCGACAACGAATACAACGGAATTGGGCATGAGCTTCAAAACGCTCGCATCCACGATGGCAATCGAAATAATGGCCTCAAGGCAATGGGCATCCACGTCCTGGTTATCAATCGCGACCAAATGAAAGACCTTGTTGCACTCGAAGCCTTCGCCCAAACGATGCATCGACTCGCGGGAGTCCGATTCCGATACCGTATCAAGGGCTATCGCAAGCGTCAGGCCGCTTGGCTCAACGCTCTGCGGGCCGGAATCGGCCTTGCGCCGGTCTAAACGGAGAATCACCCGCACGCCGCCGAACAGGACTGGACAGTTAGTTCAAATACGTATAAATGGACACATTGAATTAGGCTGTTTTGCAGTTATCTCTATACCATTCGCCCGATTTGAAGGCAGGGTAGACTTCAAAACAGCGTCATATGGACTAACTAAAGCTCCAAAACAACGTATCGGCATTGAATCGAGCAATTCGAGTTCTCAGAACTTATACGTATCCGAACTAACTGTCCACCTCGATTTCGACGGCCGTCCAAACGCCCTCAAATAACCTCAATTGCCCTCCATTTGACAGCAGCAACAGGGTCGCTCACCATAGCAGGCGACAAATCAACGAAAGGATGAACATGGCAGCTGCACAGCCGCTTAAGATTCGCATGGTTGCCGGACTTGGCAACCCTGGCGAGGAGTATGCCGAGACCCGTCACAACGCTGGTTTCAAAGCAATCGACGAGCTGGCCCGTCAGGCCGGCGTCACGTACTGGAAAAACCAAGCAGGCGCCGAGGTCGCGCTCATCAACATCAACGATCCCGAGGAAGAGGGCGGCAAGCGCCAGATTGTACTGGTCAAGCCGCAGTCGTACATGAACACCTCGGGCGGGCCCATCTCCAAGCTCTGCCGCGAGTACAAGATCAAGGCCGAGGAGCTGCTCGTAATCCACGACGAGCTCGATATTCCCGCCGGCGACGTACGTGTTAAGGTGGGCGGCGGCCACGCCGGTCACAACGGCCTGCGCTCCATCATCGACAAGATGGGCAGCCGCGACTTCAGCCGCATCCGCACCGGCATCGGCAACCCTCCCGGCAAAATGCCCGTGGCAGACTACGTGCTCAAGCAGCTGCGCGCCCGCGAGGCCGAGGATTTCCAGGACACCTGCGCCCGCGCGGCCGACGCCGCCGGCCTGGCGAT
>CAJLAN010000082.1 GCA_905204635.1 uncultured Collinsella sp.
CAGGGTAGTTAGGCTCCGCGGGCGACAGTCCCGCACCCGCCCCGGCACCGGCAAAGTGGTTCTGCCCCAACTGCGGCAGCGAAAACGGCGGCAAGTTCTGCAGCAACTGCGGAACGCCCCGGCCCTAGCCCCTCTATCTGGTAATTGGCGGGGGATCCGCCACCCCCGCATTTGCTTCTATGGGTTTCGTTCGATGAAGGAGGACACCATGAAGACAACGTTCAAAAAGTCCGTACTCGCATTTCTGACATGCGTCCTGGCGCTCGCCTTTGCCCTGACGGGCTGCAGCGGCGGCGGCAAAGACCCCAAGGCTAACTTCGTCGGCAGCTGGCAGTACTCGGGTGGAACCTTGGATGGCGAAGAGCTCACCGATGAGTACATGGATATGCTCAAGGAGTGGGGCCTCAACTGCGTCCTGATCCTCGACGAGGACGGCACAGGCGTCCTCGATATGTTCCTTGAGGTCGCCGACCTGAAATGGGAAGCCAAGGACGCCACCACCGTAACGATCACCGCCGAAGATGAGTCGCACGACCTGAAGCTCAAGGACGACAAGCTCGTCCTTGAGGTGGAAGGCGACAAGCTTATCTTCACCAAGTCCGACAAGGATCTGTCCGGCACGGTGAAGAAGGATCGCGAGGCGGCCGAGAAGGAAGAAGAGGTCGATGAGGCCGTCGAAGACGACGACGTCCAGAGTGTCGAAATCTCCCCCGCCGTCACCGTCGCCGATGACGATCTGTGCACCATCACCATCACCGAGAAATTCAAGGACGACTGGGGCGACATCGGCTTTGTCGTCAACATCACCAACAAGAGCGACAAGGACCTGACCTTCTACGCTCCTTCCGGCAAGACCAACGTCAACGGCACTATGAAGGAACCCTGGTTCTCGGCTAACCTGATGCCCGGCACCAGCGCCACCGAGGAATTCACGTTCTCGAGCGGCGAGCTTGACAGCCTTGACGACCTGGTCAATACGACCATCGGCATCGACGCCTACCTGACCGATTCCTACGAGGACGTCGCCTCCTACAGCGCAACCATCGCGTAGCGGCAGACATCGACGGCCGCGGATTGGCGGATACATCCGCGCACATGTCAGGCGGGGCCGCAGGAGTTGATCCTGCGGCCCCGTCGTTTTTGTGCCGATGCGTAACGAGCGCTAGCGCTCCATATTGGGAACGATGCTGCCCTCCGTTACTGCGCGCACGGCCAAGCGCATGATGTTGTCGTAGCCGGTCTTGTTGAGGATCTCCGAAATGCGGCGCTTGATGGTGCCCTCGCTCATAAACAGCTCGGCCGCGATCTCGCGGCGGCTCTTGCCCTCGCAGGCAAGGCGCAAAATCGATAGCTCAACATCGTCGAGTGCCGCCGTGCCCGAAAAAATGCTCTCGGGCGGCTTGGGAAACGTGCAGTAGCCCGCCAACGTGGAGCGCATCACGGCGAACAGCTCGTCGATACCGACGTTCTTGTACACAAAGCCATCGACGCCCGCCTCGCGGGCCTGATCGACAAAGGTAATCTCGGGCATGCCGGTCATGATAATGATGCGACACTCGGGCAGCCGCTCCTTGATGCGCGCCGCCGCCACGATGCCGTTTGAATCGTGTTCGGTGCACACGTCCATCAGTATCATGTCCGGGCGCTCCTTGAGCGCGACACCCAAGGCCTCGGAGGCATCGGCAATCGCGGCGACAACGGTCATATCGGGCTGGTCGCCAACGGAGCGCGCCAGGCTCTCGCGCAAGATAGCTTGGTCTTCGACGATAAGGACGCGAATCATGAGTTTCTCCTTTGAGCTGTGGCGCTGGCGTTGAGCGGGATGGACACCGCAAGCGTAAAGGGCGGGGCGGCATGGATTTCCAGGCAGCCGCCCAGATCTTGCGCGACATGCCTCATACCTGGAATACCCGTTCCCTCGCGATACGATACGGGTGCCGGGGACCCGTCGTTAGAAATCGTCATGTGCGCGATGCCGTCAGCATCCGCCCCCTCCTGCCACAGGCGCACATGGACCCGATGCGCTTGCGCATGCTTGGTGGCATTGGTCGAGGCTTCGCGGATAATCTGCAGAAAGGCTGCAGCGACACGCGCGTCCTCAGGCAGCGCCCCCTCAACATCGATCTGCACACTCACCAGGCCAAAAGCATGGACGATATCACCCAGCTGCTCTGCAGGCTCGCTGGCACCACCACTGCGCAAATCGGCGGCAATTGAGCGTAGCAACGGGTCGATCTGCTCGAGCGACTCATCGTCCAGACGCCCCTCCTCCAAATAGCGATGAAGAATGGACAGGCGCTGCCCGATCACATCGTGAACGCGGGCGCGCATACGTAGGTAGGCCGCATTGTCGGCAACCTTTTTAACTTCTTCGATCTGGGACTGGAGCTCTTGGCCCGCAAGCTCAAGCAGGTGGTTTGCTTGCGCCAAGCGGTCGTAGGCGCGTGCGTATTCCGTCACGTCCAGTCCGATAATGCGCTCAAAGAGGCGGCCCGAAACCATAACCTCGTCGTGCACAAATAGGCGAATCTCGGCGGGAGAAATCTCGATCACCGCGCGAGCCTCACCAAAACGGTCCAAGTTAATCCGCACGCGATTCCTACTGCTTTCGGGCATTTGCATGCTAAGTTTGCGCAGGTCGTTCCATGTGCCGCTCATGTCACCTAGATCGGTGGGCATATGAAGTTCCACCAGGTTTTTGCGCATGCAGCGGTTCATGAGCAGCGGACGGCCCCTCGGGTCCAGATACAGGATGCCCACGGGAATCACGTTGATGGTTTCGATCGTCGAGAACGCGGTGATATCCTCCTGGCGGTTGCGGACATCCATCAAGAGCGCCGCAATGGAGCGGAACAGGAAAAACGCTCCCTCTGCGATAAGGACCGTGGTCCACGCCGAGCCCATGGCAAAAACCACCGGCGGTGTAACGGCGACAACAAGCAGCAGCTCGGCCAGCATGACAGGGCGACGATAGCGCACCATAAGCACCACGCCGTAGGCAAAGATCACGGCATTGAGCCACAGCGCTCCGCCCATTGCCTTGGCGCAAACGTCAAGCGGCGCCACCAGATACGAGCCAGATGACGCGAATAAGATGAGCGCCGAAATAACTAGGTGAAGCACAAGGCTCGCCTCGTAGGCACAAATCACCTTACGGTTATAGGACGAGCGGCGCGATGAAATGAGCGGGACGTGGATCGTCTGCAGACACGCAGCCAGGGCAAAGACAACATCGAGCGCAACGATTTGGGGAAGGATGAGCGAAATCTGCATCGTCACTCACCCGCCCTCGGCATCAAGACGATCATGCGCAGCTGGCCGGGCTCGCCCTCAAGGCGGTATGCCACGTTGCGCCCTTGCAGAGCGCTTTCGAGCTCTTGCGCAGCGGGCGTCTGCGAAAGACCTGCATCATCGTTGGAAAAAAGCGTGGCGCGCAGCTCGACACTGCATCGGTCATGGTCGCCCAAGTGATACATAAGCGCCGGATGGTCGGTGGTGTAGGCAAAAAACGCAAAGTCATACACGCAGTCGTACAGGGCACTTACCATACTGGCGTGCATCGGGCGCCGTATGGCGATAATCGAGGCGCAATCGATATCGATGGTGCGCAGGTCGCTTGCGAGCTCGTTGGCAATGAGCTGAATGCGGTCGCGATCAAAACCGCTCTCCCCGTGCTGTGCCAACGTGAGCGACCCTTTGCGCTTGCAATAGGCGACGAGCATCTTGGCGCGCTGCAGCATGCGGTAACGCTCGTGCGAAGACGCTTCGTCGGTCAACGGCGGCAGCGAGCTCAGCAGGTCGTACATCCCTTTGAGCGCGCGGGCAAGCGCCTGGTCCACGTCTTGGACCAGCAAGGTCTCGGCCTCTTGATCTGCCAAATGCGTCTTAAGGTCGTAGTCGGCGGCGAGCAGCTCGTTTTGACGCTGCAGCTCCATGCGACGATGTGCCAGCTCACGGTTAAGCTCGTTGAGCTCCGACACGTCTTGGGCAAGCAGGGCCGATCCGCCCAGCAGTGGGAAGGCACGGTACATCACATCGGGATCGGACGCCACGGCAAAGGCATGGGCGCGGCCGTGCTCCTGGGTCCGCAACTCCTCGCGCACGCCTACCGGCGTTGGCTTTGACACCGGCGTGGCATAGACCTCCTGCAGGTCGCGCGCTAGAACTTTGAGGTCAAGCGGCAAGGTGTCGAAGATGCCGGCGATGTCGTGATACGACGGAACGACACCGCAATCGAGACAGATTTCCATCGCCACCACGCACAGGACGCAATAGACGAGCGAAAAGTTGAGCCTCCATGCCCAGGGCACGCGCAGAGCATATGAGATGGCAAAGAAAGCGCCGCCCAGCAGCACGAGCGCCGCCGTGCCCGAGAAACGCTGGATGCGAAAGGACGAGGACCGACCAACCAGGATAAAAAAGGCCACGAAGTTAAAGGCCGTCCACACTAAGACGGCGAAATAACCCCAGCCGTACGTGTAATCGTTGCTCCAGGTGTCGCTTGTACGGTCAAAGCGGAAGACCTGCTGGTGAAAATCGTTGGTGAGCACAAATCCGATAAGCAGGATGGCCGCAATCCACAGCGCAACGCAGTAGCGGCGACCCAGGCGGTGTTGCTCCAGGCCCGCAAGGCGCAGACCACACAACTGGTAGAGCAGCGGAATGAGCGTCATGGGCACGTAGTACAGGTACCACAGCACGGTGGCATAGAACGGCGTGAACGACTTGTACTTGAGAATGACTTCGATCATCCACAGGGCGCAGATGGAGGCGATGGCAACAAGGCGGCGGCGCAACACATAGTCCAAACAGCGCAGATAGACCGATACGCCCCAGATCGAAAATGCAATTGCGGCAACAAGCAACGGCAGAGAGCTCGAATGGACGAGCGCATCCACGACCTCTTCGGACACCTCGCTATAGGCGGGCACGGCGTTAGAAAGTTTGGGGTCGAAGGCGAACAGCGCCGGCAAGACTGCCAAAAGCATGAGGAACATCGCGGTGATGACACCGGCGATAGCAAAGACGCGGTGGCGGTACACCTGATGTGTTATGCCAACAAGGAATCGCGGCATGGCGAAGAGCCTGCCGCCCCTGGGATCCGCCACGGGTGCGGATCGGGCGGCCGCGTTGCCGATATGTCGCTCGCGGGTACCCATAGTGCTTTTAGTGTACCGACAGATGGGTCGAAAAAGCGGGCCGCATGTCCCAAAATCCGCAGACGGCAAGGCGCCCGGCAGCCTCCCCCGTCTGGCACTTCCCGATATCCGCCCGCCCCAAACCACCGCAAAGGGGACAGGCACCTTTGTGGTGGTTTGGGGCGATGCGCTAGTCCACGGTGATGTCGAGGTTCTTGCCGATGAGGCCTACGTAGCCGCCCTCGGCAGCCTTGGGGCTGTCAGCATGGCAGAGAACCCACTTGTCGGCCTTCCAGTAGCAGTAGCTGTCGCCGGCCGTGGGCATGTCGGCCGCGGCCTCGGGGCGCGGGCCGTTGGTGCCGGCGGGCAGCGCCACCATCACCTGGAAGCCACCGTCGTCGACCATGCACGGCGTGTAGTGAAGCGTGGTGTTGAAGACTTCGACGGCCGTACCCGCCGGCACGCGAAACGCCTTGACACACGCGGTGTCGAGCTTGCCGTCCTCGATCTCCCAGCGATGCGCCACGAGCAGGATAAAGTCGCGAGCGCCCAGGTTGAATTCGCTCGTGCGGTGATACTCCAGGCAGTTGAGCTGCGTGTTGTGGCCGTTGCACCAGCCGAGCTGGAAGGGACGGCCGCCAAACATGAGAAAGCCCAGTTTATCGGCATCTTTGACGCCCTCGAGCTCCGGCGCGCTTGCTACGTACTTGCTGCCCTCGGGAATGGGCGTGGCTGAGAGCGCCTCGAGCACGGGCGACGTGAGCTCGGACGGAACGTCATCCCAAACGTTGCCATAGGATTTGAACTCGGGATCGTTGACAGAGTAGATATGCATGTTCACTCCTGTTCGTAAATGTGACTATACGAACATTCTAGAACAAACACGAGCGATTTTGAACGCTCGCCCCGACCAATCAACAAAAAGGCGCCCCCGCATAAGCGAAGGCGCCCAATGCGCGCGTTTTGGGCGATAAAGCTCTTACGCCTGCTGATAGTGCAGGTGCTTCTCGTCGATATCGGCCAGGTCGCGGTCGAGGTAGCGGCGCGCGAGCCAGTTTGCCATGGGGAGGTTCTGGTCCAGGTAGTTACCGCACTCCTCGGGAGCGGCACCGGGGACATCGCCCTCAAAGCCGGCGACAAACTCGAACAGCTCACGCACGAGCGGCAGAATCTCCTCGCTCGTCACCTCGCCAAACACGACGAGGTAAAAGCCCGTGCGGCAGCCCATGGGGCCAAAGTAGACAATGCGGCTCGACCACTCGGCATGATTGCGAAGGAACGTCGCGCCTAGGTGCTCAATGGTGTGGCACTCGGCCGTGTTCATGACCGGCTCCTTGTTGGGCGTGGTCAGGCGCAGGTCAAACGTGGTGACGGCGGCACCGGTCGCCGGATCGCGGTCGATGCGGCTCACATACACGCCGGGCTCAAGCAGCAGATGATCAACGGAAAAGCTGGCGATGCGCTCCATGGCAGATCCTCTCGATAGTCAAATTGGGACGGGTCTCTTTTAGCTGGTTCGAACGGTCGCACCAATCATACCAGTCAAAAAAGCCCCGTCCCAAAAAGACAACTTAGCCAAGGACACGGGTCATACGCGTCTTGAACTCGGACAGGAAGCGCGGAGCATCCACGGTCAGTGCCACAAGCGTGCTCTTGTCCGGATCGGACAGGCGGCGCTCATCGCAGATGGTGCGACCGCGGTACTCGCCCAGCAGATCAACACGCAGGTTGCAGCCGAGCGCACCTACGAGCGTGGGGTCGATCGCCACGGCAACGGCCAGCGGATCGTGCAGCGCACAACCACCCAGGTAGGGTGCGTTCATCTCGTACGAGCCAATGTAGTGCTCGACCATGCTCGCAAATGCGCAGCCCGCCATGGTGCCCGAGCCCGTCCAGCCGGCAATGTCGCGGCGTGTGAGCACCACGCGATGCGTCACGTCCAGACCCACCATGGTGAGCTTACGGCCCGAGCGCAGCACCGCGTCGGCTG
>CAJLAN010000083.1 GCA_905204635.1 uncultured Collinsella sp.
TGGCGATGGTGCCGACACCGGCCTCGCTGACCAGCTTGACCGACACGCGCGCGCCGGGGTTGGCGTTCTTAAGGTCAAAGATCAGCTCTGCCAGGTCCTCGATGGAGTAGATGTCGTGGTGCGGCGGAGGCGAGATCAGGCCGATGCCGGGCGTGGACTGACGGACCTCGGCAATCCAGGGGTAGACCTTCTTGCCGGGCAGGTGACCGCCCTCGCCGGGCTTGGCGCCCTGGGCCATCTTGATCTGAATCTCGAAGGCGCTGCACAGGTAGCGGCTCGTCACGCCAAATCGCGCACTTGCTACCTGCTTGATCGCGGAGTTCTTGGAGTCACCGTTAGCCAGCGGAGTCTCGCGGCGCGGGTCCTCGCCGCCCTCGCCGGAGTTGGAACGGCCATGCAGGCGGTTCATGGCGATGGCCATGCACTCGTGTGCTTCCTTGCTGATGGAGCCGTACGACATGGCGCCGGTGTTAAAGCGGCGGACGATGTTGAGCGCGGGCTCGACCTCGTCGAGTGCCGCCGGAGTGCGGCCGCTGGCATCAAAGTCGAGCAGGTCGCGCAGGCGCACGGCACGGCCGGTGCGGTGCAGGCGGGCGCTGTACTCCTTAAAGGTGTCGTAGCTGTCCTCACGGCAGGCGGTCTGCAGCAAGTAGACAGTCTGCGGATCGATGAGGTGATCCTCGCCGCCGAGCGGGCGCCACTTAGTCAGACCCAGTGTGGGCAGCTGATCGGGAGCCGGGCTCTTAAGGATGGCGAGCGCGGCGTCGTAGCGTTCGTTCTGCTCGCGCTCGACGTCCTCGACACCCATACCGCCCACACGGCTCACCGTGCCGGCAAAGTACGCGTTGACGAACTCGGGCGTAAAGCCCACGGCCTCGAAGATCTGCGCGGAGTGGTAGCTCTGCACCGTGGAGATGCCCATCTTGGACATGATGGAGACGATACCCGCCGTCGCGGCCTTATTGTAGTTGTCGATGCCCTGCTCGGCCGTCACGTCCAGGTCGCCGCGCGCCGCCAGATCGCGAATGCACGCATGCGCGTTGTACGGATAGATGCCGCTCGCGGAGTAGCCCACCAGCGCCGCAAAGTCGTGCGGAGACACGGCATCGCCGCACTCCACCACGATGTCGGCAAAGGTACGCACGCCGGCGCGGATCAGGTGGTTGTGCACGCAGCCCACAGCGAGCAGCGACGGCACGGGCACCTCGCCCGCAGCGGCACGATCGCTCAGCACCACGATGTTCACACCGTCGCGGACCGCAGCCTCAACGTCCTCGGAAAGCTGCTTAAGCGCAGCCTGCAGCGCGCCCTCGCCGGCGTCGCGGCGGTAGACGGCACGGAAGCGACGGGTCTTAAAGCCCACGCGGTCGATGGCGCAGATGCGGTCGAACTCCTCCTCGTTGAGCAACGGGCGCTCCAGGCGCACCAGCTGGCAGGCCGTGCGGGAGTCCTCGAGCAGGTTACCGTGGTTGCCCAGGTAGAGCGTGGTCGAGGTTACCATATGCTCGCGCAGGGCATCGATCGGCGGATTCGTGACCTGGGCGAACAGCTGATAGAAGTAATCGAAGAACGAACGCGTCTTCTTGGACAGGCAGGCCAGCGGCGCATCGATACCCATCGAAGCGAGCGGTGCCTTGCCCTGCTGGGCCATGGGGCGCACGACCTCGTCAACATCATCCCAGTGATAGCCGAGCTTGGCCATACGCACGGCGGTAGGCACCTCGTCGTCCTCGGCGGGTGTTGCCGCAACGGGCTCATCGAGCGCGTCGACGGTCAGCGTCTCCTCGGCAATCCAATCACGGTAGGGCTTTTCCTTGGCGTAACGGGCACGCAGCTCGTCGTTGTAGATGACGCGACCGCGGGCAAAGTCGACCTCGAGCATCTGGCCCGACCCCAGACAGCCGCTCGTCAGAATGTTCTCGGGGCTCACCTCGATGGTGCCCACCTCGCTTGCCAGCATAAAGCGACCGTCGCGCGTCACATAGTAGCGGGCGGGACGCAGGCCGTTGCGGTCGAGGGCAGCACCCAGGGTACGGCCGTCGGTAAAGGCGATGGCGGCCGGGCCGTCCCAGGGCTCCATGAGCATGGACTGGTAGGCGTCGTAGGCGCGGCGCTCCTCGCTCAGGCTGTCGTTGTGGTCCCACGGCTCGGGCAGCAGCATGGACGCGGCACGCGTGAGCGGACGGCCGTTCATGACCAAAAACTCAAGCACATTGTCCAGAATCGCGGAGTCGGAGCCCTCGCGGTTGATGATGGGCATCACGCGCTCAAGATCGTGCTGCAGCACGGGGCTGTACAGGTTGGGTTCGCGGGCGCGAATCCAGTTGACGTTGCCCTTGAGGGTGTTGATCTCGCCGTTGTGGATGATAAAGCGGTTGGGGTGTGCGCGCTCCCAGCTGGGCGTAGTGTTGGTGGAGTAGCGCGAGTGGACGAGTGCCACGGCCGTTTTGACGGCGGCGTCGTTGAGGTCGATGAAGAAGCGGCGCATCTGCGTGGCAACAAGCATGCCCTTGTACACGATGGTGCGCGAGCTCATGGAGCACACATAGAAGATCTTGTCGCGCAGGGCGAACTCAGCGTCGGCCTTCTTTTCGATGGTGCGGCGGCACACGTACAGGCGACGCTCAAAGGCATCGCCGGCGAACGTGTCGTCCGGACGGCCCAGGAAAGCCTGCAGGATAGTAGGCATGCAGGCGCGGGCCGTCTCGCCCAGGTCGTGCGGGTCGACGGGCACCTCACGCCAAAAGAGCAGCGGCACGCCGGCCTCGGCGCAGCCCTCCTCAAACACGCGACGGGCATCCTCTACGCCCTTGTCGTCCTGCGGGAAGAACAGCATGGCCACGCCATAGTCGCCCTCTGCCGGCAGAATCTGGCCGCACTTTTGAGCCTCTTTGCGGAAAAAGTGATGCGGAACCTGGAACAGGATTCCGGCGCCGTCGCCGGTGTTCTTCTCGAGTCCGGTGCCGCCGCGGTGCTCCAAGTTGACCAGAATGGACAGCGCATCGTCCAGAATCTGGTGATGGCGCTCGCCGTTGATATCGGCAAGCGCGCCGATGCCGCATGCATCGTGGTCGAATTCGGGGCGATAAAGGCCCTGCTGTTGAGCGGAATCTGCCTGCATCGCGATCCTCCCCTAGATATTTAGTCAGTCAGTTGAATAGGCATACTAGGAGCATCGCCGGCCCGTTGTGTTTCCCACCCGTTTCGAAACAATCGCGTAACGCACGCCCTACGAGTGGGCGCCGCCGACCTCAAGGACGACAACAAGGGCCCCAAGTTCGGTCTTCAAGTTCACCGCTTCAAACATCTCAATCTGTAACAGGAAGACCCAATTTTGGCGCCTAGATGTTACAGATCAAGACATTTCGGTAACCCCCCTTTCACCATCCTATTCAAATACAACAATTTTGTTAGCTTTGGTTAACTTTTTAGCCTAAAACGGGTATCCTTTGCGGCGTCAAACAAACGGCACGCAGGAGCGCACCATGCTCAACCATCTCAAACAACACTTTGGCTCCCGACGCACCGGTGGTCACGGAGGCCTAGACATTGCGCGGCATATCGGCCCCGGGCTGCTCGTGACCGTCGGCTTTATCGATCCGGGCAACTGGGCCTCAAATATGGCCGCGGGCTCGCAATTTGGCTACGCGCTGCTGTGGGTGGTCACGCTGTCCACGATTATGCTCATCGTGTTGCAGCACAACGCTGCACACCTGGGTATCGCAACGGGCGCCTGTCTTGCCGAAGCCACGACGCGCTACCTCCCCCGTTTCGTTGGACGCACGGTGCTCGCCAGTGCCTACCTCGCGACCATCGCCACCGCTATGGCCGAGGTCCTGGGCGGCGCGATCGCGCTCCAGATGCTCTTTGGACTGCCCGTGCGCGCCGGCTGCGTCATCGTGGCCGCGGCATCGATGGCGATGCTCATGACGAGCTCCTACAAGCGCGCCGAGCGATGGATCATCGCCTTCGTCGGCGTGGTAGGACTCTCGTTTTTGGCTGAGCTTACGCTGGTCAAGGCCGACTGGCCGCAGGCCGCCGCAAGCTGGATCACACCCAGTATGCCCACCGGCTCGGCCGCGATTATCGTAAGTGTCCTAGGCGCGGTCGTTATGCCTCACAACCTCTTCCTGCACTCCGAGGTCATCCAATCCATGCACTTCGAAGGCCAAGGCGAGCAGATTATCGAGGAACGTCTGCGCTACGAACTCTTCGACACGCTCTTTTCGATGGGCGTGGGCTGGGCGATCAACTCGGCCATGGTCATCCTGGCCGCAACGACCTTCTTTGCGCATGGCATTGTCGTAGACGACCTCGCCGTCGCAGCGGACACGCTCTCCCCCATTCTGGGCCCGGCAAGCTCGACCATCTTTGCGGTGGCACTGCTGTTTGCGGGCATATCGAGTAGTGTGACGGTGGGCATGGCGGCAGGCACCATCACCGCGGGCATGTTCGACGAGGAATACGACATCCACGACCGACATTCCTCGATCGGGGTGGCGGCCTGTTTCGTCGGCGCAGTGACGGCGTGCCTGGTCGTCCCAAATCCTTTTGAAGGTCTCATCTGGAGTCAGGCATTGTTGTCGCTTCAGTTGCCGATTACGGTCTTTGTGCTCATACGACTCACCAGTTCGCGCCGCGTCATGGGCAAATACGCCAACTCGCGCCCGCTCAACGCGCTGCTCGTAGGGATCGGCGTCATCGTGACGATTCTCGACATCGTGCTGCTAACGGGAATGTAATTGAGATGGCGTGACTGTCCAGATATAACGTCTTAATCTGTAACACGTGAGACCGTTTTAAACCGTCAGATAAATCAAAAGGGTCCCGGCCGAGAATTCGACCAGGGCCCTTGGACAGAGCTATGTTCGGCTTTCGCCGTGTGCCTGCGAGTTACTCCTCGACGAGCTCAAACTGATCGGGACCGACGCCGCACACCGGGCACACGTAATCCTCGGGCAGCTCGGGCGTGTCGACCTCAACCTCGTAACCGCAAACGGTGCACACAAACTTATACGTCTTCTTTTCCTCAGCCATGATGTTCTCCTCTCGAACGTGACTGCTGGTGTACTTACTTATTAGTATATATTCTCAATAGTATAATGCAAGTATTTTTAGAACATTTCTAGCCTTGATACGACGAGGCTTTGGGCGGCGTCTTGCCCTTTAGCACCTTGTGATAGTAGTCGTACGTCAGCGGCGTCTCGTCGCTCAGGCGCTCGGCATCCTCGACCTCGCCAATAAACAGCAGATGCGTGCCCACATCCACAGTGTCGATCAAACGGCAGCTAAACAGGGCCGCCGCGTGCTCGGGCACATAGGGCATGCCCAGAGCCGTCTCGCGGGTCTCGTATTTGGCAAACTTGTCATAATCGCTGCTGGTGCGGAACCCAAAGTTACCGATGTAGAGCATGTCGGCCGTCTGATCGATCACGGTCAGCGCGAACGCTTTGGCCGATGCGATGACGCCCGAGGTGACATTGTCCTTGTTCACGGCAACCGAAATACGCGGCGGCATGGACGTCACCTGCACCGCAGTGTTGATGACGCAGCCGGCGCGCAGCCCGTCTGCCGCAGCGCTCACCACGTACAGACCGCTCGGCATGGTAAAGAACGCAGTTTTGTCCATAACGATCACTCCCCTAGCTCGGGTTGGAACCTCATGAATGTATGTACCCACAAAAAAGGCGGCACCCATAACGGACGCCGCCTTTGAGACATATGTGTCAGAACAGTAAGAAAGATGAGACGCCCGCAGTTGCGGTGAAATAGGGACTGAATAGCCCCTCAAACAGGCAAAACAGTCCGTATTCCACCGCAACTTATACAGAGTGCCTAGCGGTTGCGTTCCTTAAGGGCGCGGTCGATCTCGCGTTGGACATCACGCTTGGCCATGTCCTCGCGCTTGTCGTAGAGCTTCTTGCCGCGACCCAGACCCAGCAGCAGCTTTACGCGGCCGTCGGTATTAAAGTAGAGTTCCAACGGAACCAGCGCATAACCACGGTTGCGAAGTTTGCCGTCAAGAAAGTCGATCTCCTTGCGGTGCAGCAGCAGACGACGCCGACGATCGGGATCGCGATTCCACACGCCACCATGGCTATAAGGGTGGATATGCAGTCCGACGAGCCAGCACTCGCCGCCACGAATCAGCGCAAAAGTGTCAGTGATCTGACAGGCGCGCTCGCGAATCGACTTGACCTCGGTGCCGCTCAGCTCAATACCGCACTCAAACGTCTCATCGATAAAGTACTCGTAATGTGCCGAGCGATTCTTGGAAATGAGTTTGCGCTCGCGCTTACTGGGCATCGCCGGCCTCCTTGGCGCCATCGGTTCCCTTGTCGGCACCTGCGCGCTTTGCCTTGCGCTCGGCATTGAGCTCGGCATCGCTCTCGCGCACCAGTTTGATAATCGCCGCGCAGGCCTCCTCGCCCACCAAGTCGCGAGCACGCACCGTCAGGCGCGTCGCCTCCTGCTTGTCGCCGTCGCTTGCAGCATCGGTCGCACACATGATCAGGCAGATGGCGATCTCGGCCGAAGGTGAGGTCGGCACGCCCTGCAGGGCGAGCTCACCCATCACGTGGTCGTCGCTCTCATCGGCGGCATCCGGATAGGTGGTGTGGATCTTGTTGAGCAGGCGCGTCGTATGCGCATCGTTGGGCGCCAGGCGCAGCGCCAGACGCGCGCAGCCCACGGCAGCCGAAACGTTCTCGGTCTCGGGCTCCAAGAAGTACTGACCTAGATTGGCGTAAGCGCGGGCGGCGCACTTGCCATCGCTTGCACGCTCCAGCACCGAGAACGAGAGCGATGCCCATTCCTGCTTGTCCTCGAGTGCGCGGAACAGCTCGGCCAAATCCAAGCGATAGTTGCAGTTCATGGGGTCCCAACGCACAGCCTGCATCAGGGCATTACGAGCGCTCACATAATCCTGCTGGCGAATGTAGGCAAACGCCATATCAGAGTACAGGCGGTCAAACGGCACCTCGACCTGCACGAGCTCGCGCGGATCCTTCTCCACGCGGCGATAGGCCAAGCGCTCAAACTTGCTATCGAAGCTAAAGTATTGGCGCTTCTCCTCCGTCTTGCACTCAGCGTCGATATACTCCTCGGCGAGCTCCACCAGACGCTCC
>CAJLAN010000084.1 GCA_905204635.1 uncultured Collinsella sp.
GTCATGCGGAAATTCGGCAGGGCGCCCCTCCTCTCCAAATCAAATCACAAGTCGTAAAAACACGACCCCGCAAGAAACCTGCGGGGCCGTGCGTGTATGTACTGCGGAAATTATGCCTTCGGCATCTTCTTGCCGGCCTTGCCGAAGTGGAGCTCCTTGAGGCCCTCGACGGCAGCCTTGATGATGTTGAGGCCGTTGTCGGTACCGAGGGACTTGGACAGGACGTTCTTGATGCCAGCAAGCTCAAAGAGGGGACGCACAGCGCCGCCGGCGATAACGCCGGTACCCTCGACAGCGGGCTTGATGATGATGCGGCCGGCACCAAAGTGGCCGAGAACCTCGTGCGGGATGGTGCCCTGCTCGGTCACCGGCACGTGGAACATGTTCTTCTTGGCATCGAGAGATGCCTTGGAGATGGCCATGGGCACCTCAGCGGACTTGCCCATGCCAACGCCGACGTTGCCCTTGCCGTCGCCAACGACGACGAGAGCGACGAGGCTCATGCGACGACCACCCTTGACGGTCTTCGACACGCGGTTGATGTAAACGACGCGCTCCTCGAACTCGGAGGCCTCGCGCTGCTGCTTCTGATTACGAGCCATGTGCTACATACCTCCTAGAACTCGAGACCGGCGGCACGAGCACCGTCGGCGAGGGCCTTGACGCGGCCATGGTAGATACGGCCACCGCGATCGAAGGCGACCTTGGTGATGCCGGCCTCGATGGCGCGCTTGCCAACGAGCTGACCGACCTTCTCCGCAGCCTCCTTGTTCGAGGTGTGGGTGCCCTTGAACTCGGCCTCGAGGGTCGAGGCAGAGACGAGCGTCAGGCTGGAGCCCTTGCTGTCGTCGATGATCTGGGCATAGATGTTGGCGTTAGTACGGGTCACGCGAAGACGCGGACGCTCGGAGGTACCCGAGACCTTGCCGCGAACACGACGCTGACGACGCTTGAGGCCTTCCAGCTTCGCCTTATGCTTGTTCATACGTAAACTCCTAAAAAGGTTGATCTTGCCAGCACCTGACGGGGTGCTGGTCTTATGCGAGTGAGTCGGTTACGACTACTTGGCGGCCTTACCCAGCTTGCGGCGGATGTGCTCGCCAACGTAGTGGATCCCCTTGCCCTTGTAAGGCTCGGGAGGACGATGGCCGCGGATCTCAGCGGCAATCTGACCGACCTGCTGCTTGTTGATACCCTTGACGTTCACGTGGGTGTTGTCGGGAACCTCGAAGGTGATGCCCTCGGGAGCCTCGACGATCACGGGGTGCGAGAAGCCCAGGGAGAACTCGAGGTTCTTGCCCTTCTGCTGCACGCGGTAACCGACGCCGGCGAGCTCGAGCTTCTTCTCGAAGCCCTCGGAAACGCCAACAACCATGTTGTGGATGAGGGCGCGGGTGAGGCCGTGGCGGGCACGGGTCTCACGCTCGTCGTCGGGACGGGAAACGGTGAGGACGTTGTCCTCGACGTTGATAGCGAGCTTCTCAAAGACATCGAGCTCGAGCTGGCCCTTGGGGCCCTTGACGACAACGTTGTTGCCGTTGACTGCCACTTCGACTCCGGCGGGAATCTGGACAGGCTTATTACCGATACGAGACACGGTGATCTCCTTTCCTTCTACCTACCGAGCGAATTACCAGACGTAAGCGATGATCTCGCCGCCGACGTTGTGCTTGCGAGCATCGCGGTCGGTCATGACGCCATGGCTGGTGGAAATAATGGCGGTACCAAGGCCACCGCGGACGCGGGGCATGTCGGCAACGCCGGTGTACTTACGCAGGCCCGGCTTGGAAATGCGGCGGATGCCGTTGATGACCTTAGCCTTCTTGGGACCATACTTAAGCGTGATGTGCAGAGTCTTCTGGGGAACGGTGTCCTCGACATCGTAGCCCTCGATGTAGCCCTCCTCGTGCAGAACACGAGCGATCTCGACGAGCTTCTTGCTGCTCGGCATGGAGACCGTGGCCTTGTTCACAGAGTTAGCGTTACGGATGCGCGTAAGCATATCTGCGATCGGGTCTGTAAGGTTCATACAGATTCTCCTTCGTTCTTGATGAACACGTGCTCTTGGTTCTTCGCCGCCCTTAACGGCAAAGCCTTTTTAGCGCGTTTTCCCTGTTCCAAACTGATGCTTGAAACGCTGGTAGTGACTTACCAGCTGGCCTTCTTAACGCCGGGAAGCTCGCCCTTGAGTGCAAGCTCGCGGAAGCAGACGCGGCACAGGCCGAACTTGCGGTACACAGAGTGCGGACGGCCGCAGCGCTGGCAGCGCGTGTACTCACGAGTAGAGAACTTCTGCTTGCGATTGCACTTGACGATCATCGATGTCTTAGCCACTTATATCCTCCTCACATAGAGTATTGTTCGCCCCAAGCGCCGCCCCCTTGTGGGAACGGCGCTTATAGGGCAGGTGAACCTATTTCTTGAACGGGAAACCGAAGGCGTCCAGAAGGGCCTTGGCCTCCTCATCGGTGTTGGCGGTGGTCACGAAAGTGATGTCCATACCACGCTGGTGATCGACGGAATCGAAGTCGATCTCGGGGAAGATGAGCTGCTCGGTGACGCCCATGGAGAAGTTACCACGGCCGTCGAAGCTCTTGGCGGAAATGCCGCGGAAGTCGCGGATACGGGGGATCGCGACGGAGGTCAGACGATCGAAGAACTCCCACATACGGTCGCCACGCAGGGTAACCTTGCAGCCGATCGGCATACCAGCGCGCAGGCGGAAGGTAGCGATGGACTTACGGGCACGGGTGATCATCGGCTGCTGTCCGGTGATGGCGCGCAGGTCGCGCACGGCACCGTCGATGGCCTTGGAATCGGTAGCGGCCTCGCCGACACCCATGTTCACGACGATCTTCTCAAACTTGGGGATCATCATGACGTTCTCGTACTGGAACTTGTCCTGAAGCTGCTGCTTGACCTCGTTGTTGTACTTGGTCTTCAGACGCGGCACATACTTCTCTTCTGCCATTGTTCACTCCTTCTTGGGGTTTTAAGCACGGGGCGTGGCCACGATGGGTTGTCCTCGTGCCTCCTGGCTGCATCCGCGCCGCTCATGGCATTTTGCGGTTTGGACTCGACGCAGCAGGAGCCGACAAAACAATCGGTACTATACGCGCATCGTGAGCGTATTTCCAGAAAAACCTCGTCTGCCTGCACAACTCCACAACTCCCCCGCACAAATGGGTCCCAACAAGCAGTTGCGGTGAAATAGGGACTGTTGGGCGGCCTAACAGGCTTAAACAATCCGTATTTCACCGCAACTTATTGGTGGGGATGCGATTAGCGCTTGCGGGGGACGAGCTTGGTGCGGCGCAGGTGGATCATCTCGGCGGCGATGGAGATGGCGATCTCCTCGGGGTCCTCGGCCTCGATGGCAACGCCGATCGGAAGGTGCAGCTCGCCGATCTGGTCCTGCGTAAAGCCTTCCTGCTCCAGGCGGGCACGCACAAAGGCCGTCTTGCGGCGCGAGCCCAGACAGCCCAGGTAGGCAGGCTTGGCGCGCATGGCCTGAATCACCACGTCGATATCGGACTTGTGACCCGCCGTGGCGACGACCACCAGGTCGCGCGGACCGATGGGGCACAGCTCGCTCAGGTTCTTGTAATCGACCAAGCGACGATCGTAGACACCGGGCACCCAATCGGGGGTCAGCGTGCCGGGGCGGTCGTCGCACGCCACGACGGCAAAGCCCGCCGCCGTGAGCACCCGCGCCGTCGCGGCGCCCACGTGGCCGCAGCCAAAGATATAGGTCAGGCCCTCGGGGCAGAGCGTCTCGATGTGCGCCGCGGGAATTTCGGAGGCGGCGTTGGTGTAGGTGACCTTACTCCCCTCCTCCACCAGCGAAAGCTCGGGGCAGCCGGCAATGGTATGGCGCGATGCCTCGCCATGGTACTCGACCACATCGCCCTCCAGGGCCTGAATGACAAACGGTTCAAAGTCGATGACGAAGTCGCCGATACGTCGATACGTCAAGACGTCGGCAATTTCCTGGAACAACGGTGCCTGGATCGCATCCAGATGCAGATAGCACAGGCAGATGGCTCCGCCGCAGATCATACCGGTATCGGAGTTCTCGCCGCCCATGGTGTAGCGGACCAGACGCGATTGCCCCGCGGCCAGCAGCTCTCGCGCCTCGTCCAGCGCAAAAAGCTCGATCTTGCCGCCGCCGATGGTGCCCGCCTGGCTACCGTCGGCAAAGACGGCCATCCAGGCGCCCACGCCGCGCGGCGACGACCCCGCCGTGCCGGCCACGACCACGAGCTCGCACGTCTCGCCAGCACGCAGGGCGACAAGCGCCGCATTCACAGCATCGAGCTTTTCCATTGCCGCCTTCTATCCTCTAAAGATATCGGTAAGCATAGCGAGTGCCTCGAGCACGCCGCCGCCGACCGACGTCGCCTTGTCCGAAATGTAGTTGATATAGCTGGCATCGCCGCGCGGATCGACATCGGCGCATTTAAAGCCCTCAGTCACCTGCACGCCGTTCGCCAAAAGCCCGCGCAGACAGCCATCGATCTGCGTGCACATGGGCGAATCGCCCGCGTAGCCAATCACGTCTCCGGCGCTCACGATGTCGCCGATCGCGCGGTCGGACCGAAACACGCCGGCGGCGGGGCTGTGGATAACGCGCTCTCTGCCATAGCCAGCGATAATGCCCGGCACGCCCGTGTTGGGTTGGGGCGAACCCTGGGTAATGACACGGCCCAGGAAATGCCCGCGCATGGTCTCGACCACGGCGTCGCAATCGACCGGCGCGGTAAAGCCCGGCCCCACGGCGATGACGGTAGGCGCCATGTCGCGCGTGGTGCCCAGGTTGCGCTTGGCCAGAATCGCGTCGACCACAGCCGCGGGTTTAAGCTCATCGAGCATCTTGGCCTGAGGGTCCACCACGACGGCAACATCCCCCGCTTGGGTAATCTCGAGCGCCTCTGCCGGCGTCTGCGCCAAGCGAGCGCGAATGCCCTCGACCTGGACCTCGCCCAGGCGAATAGCCTCGCAAAAACTGATTGTGCGGCGGATGCACGTGGGAACCGCGATATCGGCCATAACGACCGACACGCCGGCGCGCACCAAGCGAGCGGCGACACCCGCGGTCAGAAGCATGGAAGCGCCGCATCGCACAAGGCGCAGCGCGATGGCGCTGGCGATATCGCCGGCGCCGCGAACATAAACGAGCATTCCCGGGGCACCTCCCTGTGCTACGGTTTGAGCAGAGCAAAAGCGGTTCGACCGCTACTCTGATGATTATTTATTATCACAGTATTATACGGCGGTGAACAGATGGAAACGGTTAGCGGCAATCTTGCCTCGGCGCTCAGGATCGAGCCGGGCATTACCGCGATTATCGGCAGCGGCGGCAAGTCGACGTTGCTCAAAACGCTGGGTCTTGAGCTCATGCGCGCTGGCGGCCGCGTGCTCCTCTGCACCACCACGCATATGCTTCCCGTTGCCGGCGTGCCATGGGACGGGTCGAATCGTCGCCTGGACGCCGCGCCTTGGAAGCCAGGTGCCCCACACGCCCCAGGCTGCACCTGCGAGGCCTGCGCGGGGCTTGCACGCGGAGGCATCTGCCAGGCAGGCATCTTGGACCCGGAGACAGGAAAGCTCTCCGCCCCCGCCAAGCCACTCGGCGAGCTGGCACAGCGCTTTGACTATGTGTTGGCCGAGGCAGACGGTAGCAAGCGACTCCCGCTCAAGGCGCATGCCGCCTGGGAGCCGGTAATTCCCGCCGCCACGGCAAACGTTGTCTGGGTCGTCGGCGCCTCGGGACTGGGCAAACCCGTCGCCGAGGTTGTCCACCGCCCCGAGCTCTTTTGCGAGCGTTGCGGCTGCGAGCTCACCGACACTGCCACCCCAGAGCGCGTCGCCCAGGTGCTCAATGCCGAGCTGCGGATGCTGAACCTCAACAATGCCCGCATCATGCTCAACCAAGTCGACACGCTCAGCGACCCCACGATGGCCGACCGCTTCGAGGCAGCTCTCGACCACCCCGTCGTCGCCAGCAGCCTCAAGTAGCCGGCCCCATCTCCTCAGTTGCGGTGAAATACGGACTGTTTGGCCGCCCGACGGCCGCAAACAGTCCGTATTTCACCGCAACTGAGGAGGGGACACGGCATCTTTGCTGCTAGCGGGGGACGTAGCGGCCGGGTTGGGCTCCGGTGGGCTCGCCGTCGCGTGCCACCAGCACGCCGTTCACAAACACGACCTTGGCGCGGCCATGTGCCCCAAAACCCTCGAGCGGCGTGTAGTCCACAGCTTGATGCTGTGTCGCGGCACTGATTGTCCAGCGCGCTTTGGGATCCCACACGCACACATCGGCATCGGCGCCCTCGGCAAGACAGCCCTTGCGCGGGTACATGCCAAACACGCGCGCCGGGTTCTCGCTCATCAAGCGGCACAGATCCTCGGGTCCCAGCTGTCCCTCAAAGCTCGTGGCAATCGCGACGGGACGATGCTCCACGCCGGGCCCGCCGTTGGGAATCGCGCGGAAATCGTCGCGCCCGCGGTCCTTTTGCCCGTGCAGGTTAAAGCTGCAATGATCGGTCGCAATCGTATCGATCTCGCCGGCCACAAGCGCCTCGCGCAGCGCGGCACGGTCGCCGGCATGGCGCAGCGGCGGGCTCATCACGTACTTGGCGCCCGCAAAGCCGTCCTCGCCCTGCTCCAGATAGCAGGTGTCGTCGAGCATCAGATACTGAGGGCAGGTCTCGACATAGATATTCTTCTGCCCGCGCGCCTTGGCCGCACGAATGGCCTCGAGCCCCAACTTGGTCGAAAGGTGCACCACGTTGACTGGGGCGTCGCCGGCCAGGTGCGCCAGATACAGCAGGCGGCTCACGGCTTCGGCCTCACACACGTCCGGGCGGCTGAGCGCATGCCCCTCGGGCCCATGAATCCCCTGCTCGTACACGCGCTTCTGCAGCTCATTCACCAGCGTACCGTTCTCGCAATGCACGCACAGTATGCCGCCAATACGCTTGAGCTCCTCGAGCACCTCGAGCGTCTCGGCATCGTCCAGGCGCAAATGATCGTAGGCAAAGTAGGTCTTAAACGACGATACGCCCGCCTCGCGCATAGCCGAAA
>CAJLAN010000085.1 GCA_905204635.1 uncultured Collinsella sp.
CCGCCACAAAGGGGACAGGCACCTTTGTGGTGGCTCGATTCGTCTTAATCTGTAACATCTTGGCCGCTAAAAGTGGGCTTGGTGTTACAGATTGAGACAAACGATCGCCGCCGATCATTTCATCTCAATCTGTAACATCTAGGATCGAAAAGGGCCGCTAGATGTTACAGATCGAGACAGTCGAGTGCCAGAGTCGAAAACCACCACAAAGGGGCCTGTCCCTTTCGTGGTGGTGGGCGAGCTCGATGCTGCCGTGCTCGCTGAACGACATTCTAATGAGCGTCTCTACAGGATTTCATCTGGGCTGGCGGGCTTGGTTGTTTTGGGGATGCCGAGTTTGGATGACGCGAAATCGTCAACATTGTCCTTAATTCCGTCTTTGGTGTAGACAGTGACCATATAGGTGCTGTGTCCGAATTCGCCCTTGTCGCGTGTTGCCCAGGCATCCCAGTAGGCGGCCCTGTTTCGCCCTTTGATTTTTCCGACACGGCGGAGTTCTGTTCGCTTTAATTTCTGGTTGCTATAGATGGTTCGACCGGCCTCCTCGGTGAGCCCGCACTGTCCAAGCATCTTGTCGAGGACTTGGTTCATGTGGCGCTCATCGGTGTTTGGTGCGTAGTCGTAGGCAAGGCCGATGGAGTCGAGTGGCTGGTCGTCGATTAGATAGTTTAGCGCCTGAGGTCCAAGGCAGAAATAGGGGGAGCATCCGTCGATCTGACCGAGCAACGGTAACTTGGACTGCCAAAGTCCGGTGGGAATTGCATATTCGTAGAACACGCCACGGCAGACAAAGGAGAGCGAGGTGGCACGCGAGCCGGCGTCGATCATCCCGCAAAGATCGAAGGGCGAGGCGATACCAAAAGAAAAGGGCGTGATGACGATAAGGAAGAGCATCACGATGGGTATGGCGAGAATGGCGATGACGTTGCGACCGGTGGAATGAGGCGGCTTCATATGCGCTCCTCGAGACAAAGATCTGTTGAGGATAGGCAGAAATGGATATGTTCAGAGAACAATTCAAGTTTAATCTCATGGCGCGAGATGGTCGACCGTTAGCGTCGAAAACCACCACAAAGGTGCCCGTCCCCTTTGTGGTGGTTCTCGGTTTGTCTCGATTTGTAACAGATAGAGCTCTATTTGCCGAGTAGATGTTACAGATTGAGACAAACGGGTGCCGCTGAACAATTCGTCTCGATTTGTAACATCTGGAGCCAGAAACGGTCGATAGATGTTACAGATTGAGACGGTAGCGCACCTGTGCGGCGGCGGGCCGACATCTTTACCCCTATCTTTCAATCACTCAGAAAATCTTATATATAGAGACTTAGATTTGTGTATAAGATCGCGCAAAGCTGGCAACAATACTTCTCGAACAACGTGAAGCCGCCCCGTAGGGCGGCCACCCCAAGAGAGGTGATTCCATGAGAATCGATAAGCTAGCAATGACGTCGCGCGAGGCGCTGCAGACCGCCATGAGCACGGCTGCCGATGCGCAGGCCGGCGCGGTGGAGCCGATTCATCTGCTGTCTGCCCTGCTCGGTGCCGGCGAGCGCAATATCTCCGTGATCATCGAGCGCATCGGTGCCGACCCGGCTCAGCTCGCACGCTCCACACAGGATGCCATCGACCACGGGCCCAAGGTTTCGGGCGAGGGCCAGCAGATGGGCCTGTCCAACGAGCTCGTCCGCGTCATCGAGAAGGCCGAGAAGAAGGCCACCAAGATGGGCGACAGCTTTGTGGTGACCGAGCATCTGCTGATGGCACTTGCCGAGGACAAGGGCGAGGCGGGCCGCGTGCTGCGCGATGCCGGCGTCACCAAGGAGCGCATCGAGCAGGTCTACGAGGAGCTGCGCGGCGATGACCGCGTGACGTCTGCCGAGGACAAGACTCAGTTTGAGGCACTGGAGCAGTACGGTCGCAACATCTGCGATCTGGCCCGCGCCGGCAAGCTCGACCCGGTCATCGGCCGTACCGATGAGATTCGCCGCACCATCCAGGTCCTGTCCCGTCGCACCAAGAACAACCCCGTGCTCATCGGTGAGCCGGGCGTCGGCAAGACGGCCATCGTCGAGGGCATCGCCCAGCGTATCGTGGCCGGCGACGTGCCGAGCACCCTGCGCGACCGCGACCTTATCGAGCTCGACATGAGCGCGCTGGTCGCCGGCGCCAAATACCGCGGCGAGTTCGAGGACCGCTTGAAGGCCGTGCTCAAGGAAGTGCAAAAGTCCGAGGGCAAGGTCATCCTGTTCATCGATGAGCTCCACACCATCGTGGGCGCGGGTGCCACCGAGGGCTCCATGGACGCCGGCAACATTCTCAAGCCGGCGCTTGCCCGTGGCGACTTGCACGCGATCGGCGCGACCACGCTCGACGAATACCGCAAGTACATCGAAAAGGATGCGGCGCTCGCGCGTCGTTTCCAGACCGTGATGGTGAGCGAGCCTACCGTCGAGGACACCATCTCGATCCTGCGTGGCCTCAAGGAGAAATACGAGATCTTCCACGGTGTGCATATCACCGATAGCGCGCTCGTGGCAGCTGCCGACCTCTCCGATCGCTACATCGCCGACCGCTTCCTGCCCGACAAGGCCATCGATTTGGTCGATGAGGCGGCAAGCCGCCTGCGCATGGAACTCGACAGCATGCCGGTCGAGATCGACGCCACCACGCGTCAGCTCACTCAGCTGCAGATCGAGGAACAGGCGCTCATGAAGGAGACCGATGACGCCTCCAAGGAGCGTCTGGAGGCCCTGCGCCAAGAGATCGCCGAGGTCCAGGAAAAGCTCAACGTGCAAAAGGCCGGCTGGCTCAACCAAAAGAACGCCATCGACCACGTGCAGGAGCTCAAGGGGCAGCTCGACGAGGCCAAGAGCGAAGAGGAGCGCGCGACGCGCAACGGCGACCTGGGCCGTGCGTCCGAGCTGCGCTACTCCGTGATTCCGGGCCTGCAGCAGCAGATTCAGGATTCCGAGGTTGCGCTCGAGGCACAAAAGCAGCAGGACGGCGAGGGCCTCAACGAACAGGTGACCTCTGATGAGATCGCCGAGGTCGTGAGTGCCTGGACCGGCGTGCCCGTGTCCAAGATGATGCAGGGCGAGCTCGACAAGCTGAAGGGCTTGGAGGGCGAGCTGCATAAGCGCGTCATCGGCCAGGACGAGGCGGTCTCCGCTGTTGCCGCGGCCGTGCGTCGCAGCCGTGCGGGCCTCTCCGATCCGGACAAGCCCATCGGCAGCTTCTTCTTCCTGGGCCCCACCGGCGTGGGCAAGACCGAGCTGGCCAAGGCGCTGGCCGAGTGCCTGTTCGATGACGAGCGTGCGCTCGTGCGTATCGACATGTCCGAGTACATGGAGAAGTTCAGCGTCCAGCGTCTGATCGGTGCGCCCCCGGGATACGTGGGCTACGACGAGGGCGGCCAGCTCACCGAGGCCGTGCGCCGTCGTCCGTACTCCGTGATCTTGCTCGACGAGATGGAGAAGGCTCATCCGGATGTCTTTAACGTGCTGTTGCAGGTGCTCGACGACGGCCGTCTGACCGATGGCCAGGGTCGCCAGGTGTCCTTCAAGAACACGATTATCATCATGACGTCCAACGTGGGCTCCAAGGCCATCGCCGATCTGTCCGGTAAGGACGAGGAGGAGATGCGCCATCAGGTCGACGCCGCCATGGCTCAGACCTTCCGCCCCGAGTTCCTCAACCGTATCGACGATATCGTGGTGTTCCATCCGCTCGGTATGGCGCAGATCGAGAAGATCGTCGACATTCAGCTCGCCGACGTCCGCGCGCGTCTGGCCAAGGAACGCATGACGCTTGCCATCACCCCGGCGGCCAAGCAGCTGCTCGCCGTGGGCGGCTTGGACCCGGTCTTTGGTGCCCGTCCGCTCAAGCGTTTGGTGCAGCGTGAGGTTGTCGATGCCATCGCAGCGGCCATCATCGACGGCACGGTGCGCGAGGGCGATCAGGTGACGGTCGATGTCGACAAGGACGGCGGCTTTACCGTCGTGTGCGATAACACGCCGGCGGCCACCTACGAGGTTCCCGACGCCGAGTAGATTTTGGGCCATGCCTTAAAATCTGCCAGTCGTCTCTAAACGCCAAGGGCGGTGGATCCAATCGGGTCCGCCGCCCTTTTTCGTGCGACAATCGATGATGTTGAGCGGATGCGATGCAAGGAGCTATGCAGATGAAAGACGAGAACAAGACGAACGCACCGGCGGCTGAGATAGCGTCCGCCGCACCAAAGCCCGCGCCGAAACCGGCACCCAAGCCGCGCGACCCCTACATCCGTGCCGAGAACGAGGACGATGACGGCTACGATCCCTACAGCGATCGTCGCCCCGAGCGCGAGCCGCTGTTCGAAGCCGACCCCTGGCGCTAGTTGCATCAAGTAGCTAATTTGGCGATGATTTTCTGGGACGGGGTAGTCAAAAAAGCCCCGTCCCAAATCGACTGTCCAGGGAGTCGCATTCGAGCTTGGTTGTCCTCTCAGCCACTCGATATCCTTCGGAGCAATAACAGTGAAAAAACTTGCTTAAGTGTTAATCAAGCTACACACAATCTTGCTCTCTAATTAATCAAGAATCAGTATAATTTTGATTAGCTAGAGAGCAAGATTGGAGAATCATGGCATTCAACGACTTGATCGCCCAGAAAATAAAGGACTTTGAACAGCAGGGGGTTCCGCAGGTCTTTGAGCGAGACCTTGATCTAGGAAACCCACAGGAGCCAAAGCGCGACAACATCGTAAATGTGATTGTGGGGGCCCGCCGTTGTGGAAAGACGTATCGCCTGTATCAGGAGATGCGGCGGCTTCAGAGCCGGGGCGTCGAGCTTGACCGGATGCTTTACTTCAATTTTGAGGATGAGCGCTTGCGCCCGTATGAGCCATCGCTACTGGCGGACGTGCTCGACACGTTCTATGCACTGTATCCTGTTGCTCGAACCGAGGGCGCTTACATTTTCTTTGACGAGATCCAGGAAATTCCCGAATGGGGTGCGTTTCTGCGGCGTGTAGTCGATACGGAGAAAGCGACCGTCTATGTGACGGGACCTTCTTCCAAGATGCTGTCCTCAGAACTTAAGAGCGAGTTCAGGGGTCGTTCTCTTGTGCGAGAGCTTTTTCCGTTGAGTTTTTCGGAATACGTTCGATATAAGACGGGGAGCGTCCCCGAGCCAGATGCGACCTTTTCCCCGAGCGATGCAGCGCTGCTTCGACATCATCTGATCGGGTATCTTGAACAAGGGGGATTCATCGCGACACTTGAGCAGACGCCTGCAGACGCGATTCAGCTGCTACAGGAATATGCTTCGCGAACGGTCGCCATGGACGTCGTTGAACGTTACGACGTCAAGAACCCTCGCCTGGCATCGCTGTTCTTGACGCGGTGTATGGCATCTTCGGGACGAGAGCTGTCAGTGAACAAAGTGTACAACGAGTTCAAGAGCAGACAGATACCCGTCAGTCGTAATTCGCTCAGCGACTTACTTGAGTATTATGAGGACGCCTACCTGTTATTTTCTGTGCCGGAGTTCACGCGTTCACTGGCAAATAACATGCGGTCTGCGTCTAAGGTCTACGCTGTCGACCCTGCGATGTTTGGAGCATTCTCTCCCGCATCGGCATTGGACCAGGGCCAGAGGCTCGAGACCGCAGTGTTCAATGCGCTAAGAAGAAGGACTCCCGCGGTGAGGACCGGCTCGGTCTGCCGCCTGCTAATCAAAGAGAAGAGCAAAAGCCATGAGGTGGACTTTGTGGCTGGGGATGCGCTTCTCATGCGGGCTTATAGCCTGATTCAGGTGAGTGCGGATATGGCAAGTGAGAAAACGCGCGAGCGCGAAATCGCCGCGCTTGATGCCTCGATGGCCCAGTTCGATCTTGGCGAGTCGGCAATCGTTACCATGGATGAACAGACCGATATTCCATGCGAGCACGGTGTGGTACACGTTATGCCCGCATGGAAGTGGCTCCTTGCCTAATCATCTATGGGCCTGTGGGGTCAGGACCTCCTGGCTCCTTCATCACGGTTGGGGAGCATCTTGCTGCGCCAGGCTAGTCCTGGGCTTTGATACTCGGCAGCAGGATCTGCGCGAGGTAGTCGGTTTCGAGCTTAGTGGCACCATCGGCCTTGCCGTCTTTACCCACCAGGTCGTTCTTGATCTGGCTATACGTATAGCGGTTGCCGGTCGTAAGCTCGACAAGCTCAATGGCCGTGTCCATGGGGTAGGTTGACACGGGGTTCTGCGTCCGTCCGTTGATGGTCTGGGGCACCACGTACGGATAGACGGGGCCGCTGGCATAGACGGTATAACCGTTGCCTAGGCTGACCGTGCCCAAAACCGTATCGCCTTCATCGGGCGTAAAGCTCTCGCCCTCGCGCACCGCGACGAGCGTCACGAGCGGCGTATTGGCGTCGTCGCCCAGATAGATGCATAGCGTGCTTCCGTTTTGCCAAGTTGCGACCTTGCCGTACCACTCGACGGGAATATCGAGCTGGTAGAGGTCGGTTGCCTTGTGGCGAGCGTCAGCATCACGGGACGCCTGTGCCTTTTGCGCGCTCACGGCATTGACGGCGGCGTCGCGCCGCGCGGTTGCTGCCTGCTGGAGCACTTTGGCAGCCGCGGCGGAGCTCGCACCGCCCTCCTCGGCATACTTGGCGGCGGCATCGATCTGGTCGTCAGTCACCGTGTCGGCCGAAGGCACCTTGAGCTTAAAGGTGGCCTGGGCACTTAAATCCTGTCCATCGCTCTTAACGGTGACCTGCGTCTTGGTGGTCGGGACGGTATAGATGGTGCCGTCGGCCGCGATGGGGGAGGCAGCGATGGAGAGCGTGTAATCGCCGGGCAGCAGTTTGATGCCGCGGCCGTGCTCGTCAACATAGAGCGTTTCGCTCACGGAGGAGCCGTCAGAATCCTGACCGCTCACCTGTACGGGAATCTTGGAGCCAGTGGAACAGTCGAGGCCCGCGGCATGCGCGCCAATCTGCACCGACATCATCGTGTGGGCATTGGCGGCGACAGCGGCAGCCTGCTCTTGCTGATATCCGTT
>CAJLAN010000086.1 GCA_905204635.1 uncultured Collinsella sp.
CGAGAACCGCATGCACACCATCAAGGCTGTCATGTACGCCACGCTCAAGTAAGAGCATCTAGCATCTCGCTCGGGGTGTATTGCTGCACACCCCGAGCAGTTTTATCTGGTAATAATCTCGCATCAAGCGGCAGGCACGGCACGGAAGAGCCGCTTCTGGCGAGATCAGTAAATGATTTATGAAGGGGGGATGAGAACTATGACTGAGACCGCTAAGAAAAAGCGCGGTATGCCTTCATCGTTCACCATTCTTCTTGCTCTGCTGGCAATTGTCGCAGTGATTACCGTTATCGTCTCCGGCACGTCCGGCGGCGCGGTTACTGCCGCCCGTCTGAGCGATTTCTGCACCGCCCCGATTAAGGGCTTCGCTGACGCTCTGCCCGTCTGCCTCTTCGTTATGATCCTGGGCGGCTTCCTCGGTATGATGACCGAGACCGGCGCCCTGGACAACGGCATCGCCGTTCTGGTGCAGAAGCTTAAGGGCAACGAGATTATGCTCATTCCCGTGCTGATGCTCATCTTCTCCCTCGGTGGTACCACCTATGGTATGTGCGAGGAGACCGTTCCCTTCTACGCCCTGCTCGCCGCTACCATGATGGCTGCTGGCTTCGACCCCATGGTCGGTGCCGCTACCGTCCTGCTCGGCGCTGGCTGCGGCTGCCTGGGCTCCACGGTTAACCCGTTCGCCGTCGGCGCTGCCGTCGACGCTCTGACCGGCGTTGGCATTGAGGTCAACCAGTCCATCATCATCGGCCTCGGTGCCGTCCTGTGGATTGTCACTACCGCTATGTCCATCTTCTTCGTGATGAGCTACGCCAAGAAGGTCAAGGCTGACAAGGGTTCCACCATCCTATCGATGCAGGAGCTCAAGGACGCCGAAGAGGCTCACGGCAAGGCTGCTTCCGAGGTCCACAAGGAGGTCAAGCTCACCGGTCGTCAGAAGGGTGTTCTGATCGCCTTCGCCTTCACCTTCGTCGTCATGATCGTCGGCTTCATTCCGCTGGCCGACCTCAACGAGGGCGTCGCCAACTTCTTCGACGCCGGCGCTGTCTACGACGCCGACGGTAACACCGTCGTCCAGGGCTGGTCTGCCCTGATCACCGGCCTGCCCATTGGCCAGTGGTACTTCGACGAGGCTTCCACCTGGTTCTTCCTCATGGCTGTCCTGATCGGTATCATCGGTGGCCTGTCCGAGAAGCAGATCGTCAACACCTTCATTACCGGCGCTGCCGACATGATGTCCGTTGTCCTCGTCATCGCTCTCGCCCGTGGTATCTCCGTTCTCATGGCTAACACCGGCCTCGACGTCTACGTCCTCGACGCTGCCGCCAATGCCCTGGCTGGCCTGTCCGGCGTGATCTTCGCTCCCATGAGCTTCCTGGTCTACTTCGGCCTGTCCTTCCTGATCCCCTCGACCTCCGGTATGGCTACCGTCTCCATGCCCATCATGGGACCGCTGGCTGTTAAGCTCGGCTTCTCGCCCGAGGTCATGGTCATGATCTTCTCTGCCGCCATCGGTGTCGTGAACCTGTTCACCCCGACCTCCGGCGCCATCATGGGCGGTCTCGCCCTGGCCAAGATCGAGTGGACGACCTGGCTCAAGTTTGCCCTTAAGCTCATCGTCGCTCTCTCCGTCGTCTGCGCCGTCATCCTGACCGTCGCCTGCGTGCTGATCTAAGTACCCAACGGGTACCCCACGGAAACCTTGACGATCCTGTAAAGGATCACCTGGTCATCGTCTGTCCGGTGGGGTCAACCCACCGGTAGACTCCTACCTTTAGCCCCCTTCCGTTCCGTGCGCGGGAGGGGGCGCTCTTGTGTTCCGGCGTTTTACCAAACGCCGGAACCACTCGACGCTGCGCCTATGGGTTCCGTCGTTCTAACGAACGGCGGATCGGTTGACGCTGCACGGGCACCAGGGCGACAACTTGTCATTCAAAGAGGCCGGCATGACCAAAAGGTCTATGCCGGCCTCTTTTCATGCCAATTTGTTCGCCCTGGTGTTCGTTCGCTGACTTATGCTCCACCTGCGATGTTGCCGATGTTGGTGCGGAGCGTTTTGGTTTCTGCGCCAACTTGGCGTGGTGGGGCGGTGCGTTTGGGGTAGATCGTTTGGGGCGGTGGGCGTGTTTGGTTGGTGCCTGTTGATGGTCTGGGTATCGAGGAGGGCGGGCTCCGTTATAATCGCCTAGAACATTAATTGGAAACGGGACGGGAGCCATACATGCGCCAGGGTTTCGACAACGCGAAATATATCGAGCTGCAGGCCGCTCATATTAAGGAGCGCATCTCGCAGTTTGGCGGCAAACTCTATTTGGAGTTTGGCGGCAAGCTGTTTGACGACTATCACGCGAGTCGCGTGCTGCCGGGTTTTGAACCGGACAGCAAGTTCCGCATGCTCAAGAGCATCGCCGACGATGTCGAGGTTATCATCGCGATCAACGCGAACCACATCGAGAAAAACAAGGCTCGTGGTGACCTCGGCATTACCTATGACGAGGATGTGCTGCGCCTGGTTGACCTGTTTCGCGGCAACGGCTTTGCCGTCGCGGCTGTGGTCATCACCCAGTATGCCGGCCAGCCTGCTGCCGATGTGTTCCGCAACCGCCTGAACGCGCTCGGTATTCCCGCCAAGCTGCACTATCCCATCGAGGGGTATCCGCACGATGTCGATCTGATCGTGTCCGACGATGGCTACGGCAAGAACGAGTTTGTCGAGACCACGCGTCCGCTCGTTGTCGTGACGGCACCCGGCCCCGGCTCGGGCAAGCTCGCCACTTGCCTCTCGCAGCTGTATCACGAGCATAAGCACGGTACCGCCGCCGGCTATGCCAAGTTCGAGACCTTCCCGGTCTGGAATCTTCCTCTGACGCATCCGGTCAATATTGCCTACGAGGCCGCCACGGCTGACCTCGACGACGCCAATATCATCGATTCGTTCCACCTTGAGGCCTACAACAAGACCACGGTCAACTACAACCGCGACGTCGAGGCCTTCCCGGTAGTCCGTGCCCTGATGGAAAAGATCCTGGGCAAGAGCCCCTACCAGAGCCCTACGGACATGGGCGTCAATATGGTCGGCTTTGCCATCACCGATGACGATGCCTGCCGCGACGCTTCCAAGATGGAGATCGTCCGCCGCTACTTTACCGCGGTCGAAAATGTGCGCCGTACCGGCGTGGGCGATGAGCAAGTCGACCGTCTCAAGATTATTATGAAGAAAGCCGGCATCGATAAGAACTACTCACCGGCGCGCTCGGCGGCCCTCACCAGGGAGCAGCTGACGGGTGGTCCCGTGGGTGCCATGGTCATGCCCGATGGCTCCGTGGTGACCGGTAAGACCTCCACGCGCCTGGGCGCCGCAAGTTCGCTCATTATGAACGCCCTCAAGCATGTCTCGGGCGTCGACCTTGAGCTCGAGGTCATTAGCGATGAGGCGATCGAGCCCATCAGCAAGCTCAAGACGCATTTCCTGGGAAGCAAAAACCCGCGCCTCCACACCGACGAGACGCTTATGGCGCTGTCGATCACCTCGGCCACGAGTGAGACGGCCGCTCGCGTCCTTTCGGGCCTGGAGCAGCTGCGCGGTTGCGATGCCTTCTTTAGCGTGATCATCTCGCCGACGGACGAGACGGTACTGCGCAAACTGGGTATCAACGTGTGCTGCGAGCCCAAGTTTGAGCGTCGCGGTTTCTTCCATCGCTAAGTTTGAAGCACCGCGGTAATTGCATTGCATTTTGGCCGTATCGGGTTAGCGCCCGGTACGGCTTTTTGATCAATAAAGCGCCTATTTCGGCGAAAAATAGCTGTTTACCTGCCTAGAAACAATTTGAGCGGTATACAATAACCGTAACTGTTTCATCCTTAGCGGGATGCCGCATGATGGACATTACCTGCCATCGTGAGGTGTGTCGGTCGCGCACGGCGCGTTAGATGCTCGTGCTCGGTTTGAGGAGGCTG
The DNA here is from genome assembly GCA_905204635.1 of uncultured Collinsella sp. Lineage (GTDB taxonomy): Bacteria > Actinomycetota > Coriobacteriia > Coriobacteriales > Coriobacteriaceae > Collinsella. Next base: position 3,961 of record CAJLAN010000086.1, read on the forward strand.
CTATGGCGGGCAAGGGTCGTGCGAGTGTCAACGATATGAAGCGTGTCGAGGTGCTGGTGTTGATGGAGATCGACCAGCAAACCGAAGACAATGGCGGGCCGTATGGTTTCTCGCGCAAAACGCTTGCCGAGCGCGTGGGGGTTTCGCCGTATCGTGCCCGCGCCGCAATCGATCGCTTGGATTCCGAAGGCATGATTGATGTCGTCTCGCGTTATAGCGACGACGGCGGTCAGCTTGCAAATGGCATTTGCCTCACCGAACGCGGCGAGTGGTATCTTGAGGGCGTCCGTACCGGCATGCTCGTTCAAGAAATGCTTGAGGACGAGGTTGCTGATCGATAGCAGCATGTAACCCTTGCCATAGCGACGCCGCCTGGGAAACCGGGCGGCGTTTTGTTTCAAGATTGAGAAATGCAATCGCACGCGAGAAAAATTGCGAACGGTCCGCGGCGCGAGTATTACAATGAAGACCCGTAAGATGTGGATAAACAACTTCTACGGGAAGCGCAGGTAACTCAATATGACCAAGCATGTGTTCGTGACCGGCGGCGTGGTTTCGTCTCTGGGCAAGGGTATTACCGCGGCCTCGCTGGGCCGACTGCTCAAGTCGCGCGGCTACAAGGTAACGATGCAAAAGGCCGACCCGTATCTGAACGTCGACCCCGGCACCATGAGCCCGTTCCAGCATGGCGAGGTCTTTGTGACCGAAGATGGCTACGAGTCCGATCTGGACCTGGGCCACTACGAGCGCTTTATTGACGAGAACCTGACCCGTGATTCCAACTTTACGACTGGTGCCATCTATAAGAGCCTGATTGCCCGTGAACGTCGCGGTGACTTTTTGGGCGGCACCGTGCAGGTGATTCCTCACGTCACGAACGCCATTAAGGATAAGTTCCGTCGTATTGAGGAGCAGACCGGCTCCGACGTGGTCATCACTGAGTTGGGCGGCACTATCGGCGACATCGAGTCGCAGCCGTTTGTCGAGGCCATTCGCCAGTATCGCAAGGAGGCCGGCCCCGAGAACGTCTGCTACATCCACGTGTCGCTCGTTCCCTATATCGCCGCCGCCCACGAGGTCAAGACCAAGCCGACGCAGCACTCCGTTAAGGAGCTCCGCAGCTTTGGTATCCAGCCCGATATTATCGTTCTGCGCTCCGACCACCATATCGACGATGCCATCCGCGGCAAGATCGCAAGCTTCTGCGACGTCGACACCGACTGCGTCTTTACCAACGAGGACTGCGCGAGCATCTACGATGTTCCGCAGCTGCTCGCCGAGCAGGACTTTGACCTGCGCATTTGCGAGCGTCTGGGTCTGGACCCGCGTGAGCGCGACATGAGTCAGTGGAACGAGTTCCTGCGCAAGCAGAACCATGCCAACCAGCACGCCGACAAGGTGAAGATCGCCGTCGTGGGCAAGTATACGCAGCTGCCCGATGCCTACCTGTCGGTTATCGAGGCCCTGCACCACGCGGGTGTGTTCTACGATCGCCACGTTGACGTGCAGCTGGTCGATGGCGAGAGCCTCGACGAGCAGAATGTCTCCGAGGTTCTGGGCGACGCCTCGGGCATCCTGGTCCCCGGCGGCTTTGGCAAGCGCGCCCTGGAGGGCAAGATCCTCGCGGCCGAGTTTGCCCGTGAGCACAAGATTCCGTATCTGGGCATTTGCCTGGGTATGCAGGTGGCCGTGTGCGAGTTCGCCCGCAACGTCGTCGGCCTTGCCGGCGCCAGCTCCTCCGAGTTCGATCCGGACGGCCCGTTTAGCGTCATCGATCTGATGAGCTCGCAGGAGGACGTGACCGAGAAGGGCGGCACCATGCGCCTGGGCGCCTATCCGTGCAAGCTCGCCGCCGATACCCTTGCTCGCGAGGCATATGGCGAGGAGCTCGTCTACGAGCGTCACCGTCATCGCTTTGAGTTCAACAACGCCTTCCGTGACCAGCTCGAGGACGCCGGCTTGGTTATCTCGGGTCTGTCGCCCGACGAGCGCCTGGTCGAGATGGTCGAGCTGCCGCGCGACGTACATCCGTGGTATGTGGCCACCCAGGCTCACCCCGAGTTCAAGAGCCGTCCGACCAACCCGCAGCCGCTGTTCCGCGAGTTCGTGCGCGCCTCGATCGGCCAGCACGAGGGTGTCGACCGTCTGCAGGTGACGCCCAAGAACCTCGCTACGGACTAAGGGTGCCGGAGAACCAGGAACATACCGAAGCTACTCCCTCGTCGCTCGCTGTGGTGGCGGGGGAGTATCTCGATTACCTTGCGGTCGAGCGGGGTTTGGCGCGCAATACGATTGCGGCCTACCGTCGTGACCTGACGACGTACTGCGCCTATCTGGAGCGGGCGGGCATTGTGTCTTTTGAAGAGGTGACCCGTCAGGTCGTGGAGGACTTTATTGCCGATCGCCGCGACGGAGGCTATTCCGACGCCTCGGTGGAGCGCGCGCTTGCTGCCGTGAAGGGCCTGCATGCCTTTTTGGTGCGCGATGGGGCCGTGGCCCAAAACCCGACGGCGGCGTTGCGCCTGCCCAAAAAGGCAGATCGCCTGCCGGAATACCTTTCGGTGGAGGATGTCTCGGCACTGCTCGATCAAGACTTTCCCGAGGGCGAGATGGGGCTGCGCGATCATGCCATCTTGGAAGTGCTCTACGGATGCGGTTTGCGCGTGAGTGAGCTGGTTGGGCTCGATGTGGGCGATATCCATATTGATGACGGGTTTGTCCTGGTGCGCGGTAAGGGCTCCAAGGAGCGTCTGGCCCCGTTGGTGGGAAGCGCGGCTCGCGTCCTGACACACTATATAGGTGACGGGCGCACTCTCCTGGCCGCGCATGCTCACGGGATGGAGACCTCGGCGGTCTTTTTAAATAAGAACGGACGTCGCCTGTCGCGCCAGGCCGTGCATGCGATATGCGAGCGGTATGGGCGCCAGGTGGGGCTGGTTGGGCTCCATCCCCACACCCTGCGCCACTCCTTTGCCACCCACATGCTCGCGGGCGGTGCCGACCTGCGTGTGCTGCAGGAGATTTTGGGCCATGCCGATATTTCGACCACGCAGGTCTACACGCATGTCG
>CAJLAN010000087.1 GCA_905204635.1 uncultured Collinsella sp.
GGGCCAGACGCTCACGATCCGTCACGATTCATGGGATCGCACCTCTTATATGCCAGGTGTCTTGCTCGGCATTCGCAATGTTGGTGCACAGCATGGTCTTATTGTCGGTTTAGAGAACTTCATGTAAGAGTTGCGCGCTGCTCATGCCATAATATGAGCAGCAATCGAGTGGCAACCTTCCGCTCATATCTATTTGCGCGTGTCTTGGCTCGTAGTTAGGAGATAACAATGTCAGCAGCAACAGCGCCTCGTTTTGGTCGTATGATTCCCGCAATGGTCACTCCGTTCGACGAGAACCTTGATCTCGACCTCAAACAAGCGCGTGCGTTGGCTCGTCGTCTTGTTGAGAACGGTGCCGATGCGCTCATCATCAATGGCACCACCGGCGAAAGCCCTACGGTGTTCTATCCCCAGAAGATGAAGCTCTTCGAAGCGGTCGTCTCTGAGATCGATGGGGAAGTGCCCGTTATCGCTAACGTGGGTGACAACTGCACGGCTGACACGGTCGATTTTGCGCGTGACGTGCAGAAGCTGGGCGTGGATGGCTTCATGCTCGTGGTCCCTTACTACAACAAGCCTCCGCAAGAAGGTCTCTATCAGCACTTCAAGACCATCGCAGGAAGCATCGATCTTCCGTGCATCCTCTACAACATCCCTGGTCGTTGCGTCATCAACATGACCGCGGAAACGACCCTTCGCCTGGCGAACGAAGTGGATAATATCGTTGCGATCAAAGAAGCATCGGGCAATCTCGAACAGGTCGCAGCTATTCTGGCAGGTGCGCCAGAAGGCTTCGAGGTGTATTCAGGAGATGATGCCCTTACCTACGACATCATGAAGCTCGGTGGTGCTGGTGTCATTTCCACCATCGGAAACGTAGCACCCGATCGCATGAAGGAGATCGTCGATCTCTGCGCAGCGGGAGATTTCGAAGCAGCCGCAAAGGCTAACGAAGCCCTTCTTCCGCTCATGAACGAGCTCTTCATCACCTCTAATCCCATCATGGTGAAAGAGGCTTTGAACCTGCTCGGATTCCCTGTTGGCGGCGTGCGTTTGCCGCTCGTCAACGCAACGGCTGAACAATCAGCCGAACTCGCAGAAGTAATGCGCCAAGTTGGCGTTTTGAAGTAACCATCTATACAAGAAACAGCACGTCTAAGCGCACAAGGGCGTGCTGTTTAGAAATGAGAGGAAATGGCGCAACAAAAGACAGAATCGAAAAACCAGAACAAACGCAACAATGAAACTGTCAAGCACGTTCAGCTTGTCCGAAAGCGCCTCAAGCTCTCCAAGGTAAATGGCTCAAAGCAGGGCAATAACAAATCGAACAATCAAAATAAGAAGAACAACAATCGCAGGCCGAAGCAGAATCAGACAAAGCGCGATCCCAAAGCAACGCTGCGCATCATCCCCTTGGGCGGACTCGATGCGATCGGCAAGAACATGACGGTCTTCGAGTGCGGCGACGACATGGTGCTCGTCGACGCTGGCCTCATGTTCCCCGATGACTCGCAGCCCGGTATCGATCTGGTACTCCCGGATTACACCTACGTTCTGGAGAACGAGGAAAAGCTCCGCGGCATCGTCGTCACTCACGGCCACGAGGACCACACCGGTTCGCTTCCGTATCTGCTCCAGGATCTCAACAACAAGGTGCCCATCTTCTCGAGCAAGCTGACGCTCGGCTTTATCGAGGGCAAGCTCTCCGAGTTCCGCATTCGCGCACCCAAGTTCCGTGAGGTCAAGGGCGGCAGCCACGTCAATTTGGGTGGCATTTCGCTCGACTTCTTCTCGATGACGCACTCCATCCCGGGCGCTTTGGGCGTGTTCATCCGCACCAACCAGGGCACCGTTATGCACACCGGCGACTTTAAGCTCGACCAGACGCCCATCGACGGCGTCACGCCCGACTATGCCGCCATCAGCCGCTTTGCCAAGCAGGGCATCGACCTGCTGCTGTCCGACTCCACCAACGCCACGGTCCCCGGCTTTACCAAGTCCGAGGCCGAGGTTGGCCCCAATCTGCTGCATGCCATCAAGAATGCTCCGGGCCGCGTGTTCGTCGCGTCGTTTTCGAGCCACATCCATCGACTGCAGCAGATCTGCGACGCCGCCCGCAAGTGCGGCCGCAAGGTCGTCGTGACCGGTCGTTCCATGCTCACCAACACCCGTGTGGCGCGCGAGCTCGGTTATCTCAACATCGATGATGCCGATATCATCGATGCCTTCGATATCGATAACCTGCCCGACGACAAGATCGTCGTCATGTGCACCGGTTCGCAGGGCGAGCCCCTGTCGGCCCTTTCGCGCATGGCCAACGGCGAGCACAAGACGCTCTCCATCCACGAGGGCGATACCGTCATCCTCTCGGCAACGCCGGTCCCCGGTAACGAGAAGGCCGTTCAGCAGGTCGTCAACAGCCTCGCCAAGCTTGGCTGCGACGTGTGGGATAAGAACCGCGCCCTCGTTCACGTCTCGGGTCACGGTAGCCAGGAGGAGCTCAAGCTCCTGATGGCCATGGCCAAGCCTACGTACTTTATGCCGGTCCACGGCGAGGCCGTGCATCTGCGCGCCCATGCCCAGCTTGCCCGTAAGATGGGCATCAAGGATGATCATATCTTTATCCTCGACAACGGAGATACGCTCGAGATGCGTGGCGGTATCGTCAAGCGCGGTACGCCCGTCGAGTCCGGCGTCGTCTACGTTGACGGACTGCGAATCGGCGATACCGACCCTATCGTTCTGCGCGATCGCCAGAAGCTTGCCAACGACGGTATGGTCACGGCTGTCGCTATCGTTTCGCTCAAGCACAAGAAGATCGAGGCCATCGAGTTCTCGGGCCGTGGCGTCTCCTTTGCCATCGACGATCAGTTCTCCGACGACGCCTCGGCGTCTATCATGAAGACGATCGAGAAGGGCAAGTTCAGCTTTACGAGCAGCGGTTCCGATGCCATTCGCAAGGCCGTGCGCGACTCGCTCTCTAACTTTATCTGGAGCCGTACGCGCACTCGTCCGATGATCATCCCGGTCGTCATGGAGGTTTAGTTTGGCGCGCGGATCTGCACAAAACGCCAAAGGCAATAAAGCCAACAACCAACCGGCATCTGCTAAGGGTGCCGGTTCCCATCTTCGTGCCAATAAGGGCCACGAGGCCGACTTCGATGATTTTGAGCCCCTGGTCGAGCCTTCGGCCAACCGTGATATCGCCGGCGTGGTCATTGCCGTTTTGGCGATTGCGTCCTTCATTGCCGTGATTTCGCCGGCGACCGCACCCGTTACGGCTGCGGTTGCCGGTTTCTACCACCTGGGCTTTGGTCTGGGCGCCTACGTGCTGCCGATTGTCATTTTGCTGTTTGCCGCCACTCTCTTTTTAGGCGAGGATTCGCCGCTCAACGTGCGCTCTGTTGCGGGCGGTGCCGTGGTCTTTATCGCCGTCGTCTCCATTCTCTCGCTGATGGTGCCGGGTACGAGCGACTCGTGCGATCTTATGTTTACGCAGCAAAACCTGTCCGCCGCGGGTGGCTACATCGGTGCGTTTATTGCGAGCGCGCTGCAGAATGCCCTGGGTAAGCCTATCGCGATGGTGGTCCTGTTGGGTCTGGCCGTCGTTGGCTTTGTCATCATCGGCTTTTCGGTGGGCGGCGTTTTGCGCTCTGCCCGCGACCGTGCGGCCGATTTTGCCGAGCGCCGTCGTGCCGACGTCAACGCGAGTCCGTGGGGTGACGACGAAGCTCTGTCGGTGCCCGGCGTTGTCCGTCCGCACCTGAGCATTCTTCGTCAAAAGGGCTCCGATGCTGCCGTGACCACGGTCATGGGCAACGATGCGGCCCCGGTTTTGGACGATGACGATGACGACGAGGATCCGTTTGTCGACGTGTCCGATGCCGTGGAGGCCGAGCGCGCTAAGACGACGCTGCTGCCGCGCCGTCATGCCAAGAAGGGCAAGACGGTTCCCAAACTCAATACGAGTGAGCCCGACCCGTCTTGGTCCGAGAGCGAGATTGAGCTTACCGAGGGTGATGTCGAGGACGACGAGTCCCCGCTCGAGACTGCTAAAACCACCTTGCTGCCGCGTCGTCAGGCAAAGCGCGGTCAGGTGACCGGCCAGCTTTCGATGGAGTACGATCCGGACAAGGTCGACGAGTCCGAACCGCCGTTTGCCGTGAATCCCGTCTCGGCCGCCCCTCAAATCCCTGATTTCCTCAAGCATCCCAAGGTTGCCGATGCGCCTGTTGTGAGCGCTGCCGAGGCGTCTACTTCGAGCGATGGGGGAGCGGACAATGCCCCCGCGGATAACGAGGGCGAAGAAGAGGACGGCCTTAAGCTTCCGCCGCTCGAAATCCTGCATGCAAACCCTCAGTCCGCTTCTGCCGCGTCTTCGGACAAGGAGCTGGAACAGACCGCTGAGTCGCTGCAGTCCACGCTGCTTGAGTTTGGCCGTAGCGCTCGCGTCGTCGGCTGGATTGCCGGTCCCACGGTGACGACCTTTAAGCTGCAGCCCGGCGAGGGCGAGCGCGTGAGCAAGATTTCGAGCCTTGAGGACGACATCGCACTGTCGCTTGCTGCACAGTCCGTGCGTATCTTTGCGCCGATTCCCGGCACCTCGCTCGTGGGTATCGAGATTCCCAATCGCAAGCGTCAGAACGTCAACTTGGGCGACGTGTTGCCCTATGTTAAGGGCGGTCCGCTCGAGCTTGCTATCGGCCGCGATGCAGAGGGCACGCCGGTCGTCGCCGACCTCGCTAAGATGCCCCACCTGCTGATCGCCGGTACCACGGGTTCCGGTAAGTCGGTCATGATCAACTCCATCATCACGACTCTGCTCATGCGTACTCTTCCCGAGGACGTTCGCCTGATCATGGTCGATCCCAAGCGCGTCGAGCTCGCAGGCTATAACGGCCTGCCGCATCTTTACGTGCCCGTAGTGACCGAGCCCAAGCAGGCCGCGAGTGCCTTGCAGTGGGCGGTGTCCGAGATGGAGCGCCGCCTGAAGGTCTTCGAGCGCCTGAACGTGCGCAAGATCTCGACCTATAACGAAAAGCAGGCCGCCGGCGAGTTTGAGCATTACGATAACCCGCCGCAAAAGATGCCCTACCTGGTCATCATCATCGACGAGCTCTCAGACCTGATGATGGTTGCCGGCAAGGATGTCGAGGCGTCGATTGTGCGTATCGCCCAGCTGGGCCGTGCCGCCGGTATCCACCTTATCGTGGCGACTCAGCGTCCGAGCTCTAACGTGGTGACGGGTCTCATCAAGGCAAACATTACCAACCGTATCGCCTTCAACGTCGCAACGGGCATCGACTCCCGCGTCATCATCGACCAGATGGGTGCCGAAAAGCTCACCGGCTTGGGTGACATGCTGTTCTCAAAGGTCGACTGGGGCAAGCCCCGTCGTATCCAGGGCTGTTTTGTTTCGGATGACGAGATCAACGAGATTGTCGAGTTCGTCAAGTCGCAAAGTGAGCCCGACTACCATGAGGAGATCCTGTCGGCTGTGGCACCTGCCTCCATGTCCATGGCAGGTGGCGGCGGCATCGTTCGTATCGGCGTTGCCGAGCCTCAGGACGACGATCCGCTTATTTGGGAAGCCGCTCATATTGTGGTGGAATCGCAGCTGGGCTCCACATCTGGCCTGCAGCGCCGCCTGAAGGTTGGCTATGCGCGCGCCGGGCGTATTATGGACATGCTGGAAGAAAAGGGTGTCGTCGGTCCGCCCGACGGTTCCAAGCCGCGCGAGGTCCTGCTGGATGAAGAAGGCCTTGCCGCGCTGGAATCCGTCGACGCCGAGATGGCACGTGAAGATCGTGAGTTTGGAGGATTCTGATGGCTGCACGCTTTGGTGACATGCTGCTCGAGCAGCGTCGCCGAATGGGCCTTTCCATTCAGCAGGTCGCCAACACCATCAAAATCAGGCCGCAGATCATCGAGTTTTTCGAGAATGGCAATTTTGCATCGATGCCTCCGCGCGGCTATGCGCAGGGCATGATTTCGAGTTATGCGCGCTTTTTGGGCCTCAATCCGCGGGAGGTCGTCAACGCTTATTTTGACGATCTGATGGCATATGAGCGCGAGACGTCGCAGCAGGGTGGTCGTTTTCAGGACGCCGCAGGCTACGTCAATTCGCGCTCCTCGGTTGACAACGGCCGCTTCCTGATGGTTCAGGGCGGGCGTTCGACGCGTTATGGCCAGCGCCCTCAGCAGGCTGGCTATATTACCGATACGGGCTCGAGCGAGGAGATTCGTTCCCAGCGCGATCGTTTTCGCAGCACGCCGGCGCCTGAGGAGCGCGCACTCCCCGCTGCCCGCGGTGTCGCACGAGACCCTCGTGCCGGCTACGGCGATGGTGGTTATTCCGATCGCGGGTACCGTGGCGTTTCTTCCGGTCGTCCGCGCGGCGGCTATGCAGACGCCGATACTACGCAGGTGACGCCTCGCCTTCGATCCCAGTCACAACCTTATAGCCATCGCTCCTCAGAGCCTCGTTCGGGCCAGCGCAACTACCAGGGTCGCGGCGAGCTCGCCCCCCGCTCAGGTCAGCGCAATATGCAGCGTCAGGGTAGTTATCGCGGTCGTTCCGACAATAACCGCGGTCGCATGCCCCAAGGCACTGGTCGCGGTGGTTCAAATCGTGAACGCGGCGGTGGGCGTGCTCCCCAGAACAACGGTCTCGATCCTCGTATCGTTTACGCCGGCATCGGTGCCGTGGCGCTGCTGTTGATCGTGCTCATCGTGGTGCTGTTTGCCGGGTGTCTCACCCATCCGCTGGCGGCACACTACGGCACACCCAGCGCAGAGTACGCAGCCCTGCCCGCTGTGCAGGGCATCCTGTACGGCTACCAGACCATGGACACTCTGGCCGGGCTGAATTTCGGGGCGGTCATTGCGCTGAACATCCAGGCCCTCGGTGTGACCGAA
>CAJLAN010000088.1 GCA_905204635.1 uncultured Collinsella sp.
GAGCCGTCAATCGACTTGAAGAAGGGGGAGGCCTCGCGGCCTCCCCCTTTTTTGCGTTTCGATGCCCAACACTTCTTTGTCGCTGTGTTTTTAGCCCTCGTTTGTCGCATCTTCTGCGAACGGGCTACAATATCTTAGTCTGTGCAGCATGGAGGTGATTATGGCCGAAGCCGGAATCGGCGTTGATATCGTCGAGATTTCCCGAATGAAATCAATCCTTGAGAAGACGCCCGCGTTTGCCCGACGCGTGTTTACCGATGAAGAGCGTGCGTATTGCGATGCCTCGTCTCGTCCTGCCGCGCATTATGCCAGTCGTTTTGCTTCTCGCGAGGCGGTACTTAAGGCGCTTGGTACGGGTTTTAGCCAGGGCGTTGGCCGTAAAGACGTTTCCGTAACGCGCGATAAGCTCGGCAAGCCAAAAGCGCTGCTTTCGGGCCGTGCTCTCGAAATCGCCCAGGAATTGGGCGTTGTCGAGGTCGCTCTTTCTATTACTCTGACGGGTGACTTGGCTGTTGCTAATGCCATTGCGATCACCGAGGATGCTCGACCTAAACCCAAGGAAGAAAAGGTGAGCACGAAGGAGCGCGTTGCTCAGACATTTAAAGAGGCTCGTTCTGTCTTAGACGAGCTCGAACAGCTGCAACAATCTGCTTTGTCGGAACATCTGGATGATGATCCGCAAGATGCGCTAGGAGCATAGATGAAACCGGTTTTGAGTACCGAGGAAGTCGTTCGCCTCGAAGATATTATCGAGCGTGAGGGTACCTCGAAGGCCGAACTCATGGAGTTGGCGGGCGAATTTGCTGCCAACGAGATTTTAAAGCTCAACCCCGATCGCGTTCTTGTATTGGTCGGTTTTGGCAACAATGGCGGAGATGGCTGGGTTGCCGCTGACATTCTGACGCATAAGGGCGTTGATGTAGATATCGTCTCTCCGGTTGAGCCGGATGAGATCCCTGCCGCTCTCGCTCGTCATGTCGCCCGTCGTACTGCTGGTCGCGACGTGCATGTGTGTGTCGGCCCCTCTCGTGATGAGCTGGAGGTGCTGATTGATAAGGCTGATGTTGTAGTCGATGCCATTTTTGGTACCGGTTTTCATGGTGATCTTCGTGCGCCGTTTTCAATCTGGATCCCCACGGTCAATGAAAATGCCGATCGCGTTGTCTCCATCGATGTTCCTTCGGGCCTGAATGCCGAGACGGGTGTGGTGGATGACGACTGCATTCGTGCCGAGCGTACGGTGACGATGATTGCTCCCAAGATCGGCTTATACAGCGCTGACGGTCCCGAATATGCAGGCGATCTGGTCTGCGGCGGTCTGTATGACCGCCTTGATGAGGTTATTGACGATGTCGACCATGCTGCCGAGATCGTGGAACCCGGTGACCTTGTGGACTATTTTGCTCCGCTGCCTACGAATATCGATAAGTACTCGCGCGGCTCGGTGCTCATTGTTGCCGGATCGGCGCAGTATCCTGGTGCGGCCATTATGGCTGCCAAGTCCGCTGCCCGCGCAGGCGCCGGCTATGTGGCAGTCGCGACTCCGGATGCGTGTGCCAACCTTATCCGCATGGCGCTCCCCTCGATTCCGGTCTTTGCTATTCCATCTGATTCCCGCGGTTCTTTTGGTGCCGCTGCGCGCATGACGGTATGTGAGATTGCCAAGAAATATAGCTGCGTGCTGTGTGGTCCCGGCATGACGACATCTGCCGGTGCCATGCAGGTGGTTTCGGGTCTGCTTGAGCTCGACGTACCGCTTATCTTGGATGCCGATGCTCTCAACTGCCTTGCCAAGATTGCAATCGATGGCATCGACAGTAATCCCGAGATGTATCGTCGTGAGCAGCCGCTCGTTATGACGCCGCATTATCGTGAGCTTTCGCGTCTCGTCGCCGGTGATGAGGTCAATGACCTTGGAACCGCGATTGCCGCCGCGCAAAAGGTTGTCTGGGCCGCCGGTTCCGATAACCTCGTTGTTATCGCTAAGGGCCCGACGACGGCCATTTGCGGTGTTGAGCGCGTGCTGCTGCCGCTCTCTGGCCCGGCGTCGTTGGCGACCGCTGGCTCGGGTGACGTCCTTGCGGGTATTCTGGCCGGCACGCTAGCCACCATGCGCGATGAGATGGACCGCTGGGAGCTGCTGTACTCGTATGCCGTCGCGCTTCATAGCTATGCCGGTTTTGCCGCGGCGACGGAGTTTGGCGAGAAGAGCGTTATCGCGACCGATCTTATCGACTTGATCGGTCCCGCCATGGAGTTGGCGGCAAAGGATGCGCTCGATGATCTGGGAATCACGGACGAAGGGTCGGATGACTAATTATGAATAAAGCCGATTTGACGCGTTGGTCCTGGGTCGAGATCGACCGCGGGGCGCTTCGCCGCAACACGAGGGCCTATAAGAATTTGCTGAATCCGCGTCAGCGCCTGTGCTGCGTGGTTAAAGCCGACGCTTATGGTCATGGAGCTGTTGAGTGCGCCAAGATTATGTATTCGGCCGGCGCCGACATGTTTGCCGTGGCGACGGTTAACGAGGGCGTTGAGCTCCGACAGGGCGGGATTACGAAACCCGTCCTTATCCTAAGCGAGCCGCCTATCGAGGCCATTCCGACGTTGCTCGAGTTCGATATCATGCCCTCGGTCTATACGTCCGACTTTGCTCTTGCGTATGGCGAATGTGCCGTCGCGGCGGGCAAGGTGGGCAAGTATCATCTCGCCATCGAGACGGGCATGAACCGCATCGGCGTACATTACACGCAGGTGCTCGACTTTGTCCGCGGTATTGATTTCCATCGCGGTATTCAGTGCGACGGCGTATTTACGCACTTCGCCACGGCCGATGAACCTTCGGGCTGGGACTACAAGCTGCAGTGCCAGCGCTTTACCGAGGCCGTTCAGGCCATTAAGGATGCGGGTTTTGAGTGCGGTATCGTGCATTGCGCCAACACGCCGTCCTCGATGCTCGACCCCTCGATGCATTTTGATATGATTCGCGCCGGCGTTGGCTTGTATGGCATGCAGCCGTGCGAGCTGAGTAGCCGTGTGATGCAGCTCGATCCCGTTATGAGCGTTCATGCGCGCGTGACGCGCGTGGCGCACCCTGCGATGGGCGAGGGCGTGGGCTACGGTTTTACCTACCGCGTACCGCGTACGCGCGTTCAGATCTGCACGCTGCCGATCGGTTATGCCGACGGCCTATCGCGTACGCTTTCCAATCGTATGGATGTGCTGTATCGCGGCGAGCGCGTGCGTCAGGTTGGCAATATCTGCATGGATCAGTTTATGGTCGCCATTCAGTCCAACCCGGCACACGAGATTCCCGAGGCCGAGTATGGTGACGAGATGATTATTGTCGGCCGCGATGGCGATGCCGAGATCACTATGGACGAGATGGCCCGACTGCGCGGAACGATTAACTACGAGGTCGCCTGCGGCTTTGGCATGCGTCTCGACAAGGTCTACGTGTAGGAGCCGCTATGGGCGTCATGCACATCCCCGGCCATACCCATCAGGCGCCACGTGAGGTCGCACTCGAGGAGATTGAGGCTGTTTTAGGCGACTGCCATCTCTGCCAGCTCTATCAGTCGCGCCATAACATCGTGTTTGGCGTGGGAAACCCCCACGCTCGTGTCATGTTTATTGGTGAAGCACCGGGTCGCAACGAGGATTTGCAGGGCGAACCCTTTGTGGGGGCGGCGGGTGAAGACCTCAACGGCATTTTGTCCCTGGCAGGTCTTAAGCGCGAGGACGTCTATATCGCCAATGTGCTTAAGTGCCGCCCGCCGGGAAACCGCAATCCGCGTCCCGAGGAAGTGCTGGCTTGCTCACCGTTTTTGCGCGAGCAGATTCGAAGCATCTGGCCCGATATCATCGTGACGCTCGGTAACCCCGCAACGCACTTTGTGCTCAAGACCGAGATCGGCATTACCAAGCTGCGCGGCAGGTTCCATCAGATGGGCCACTTTGTGGTGATGCCGACGTTTCATCCTGCGGCGGCGCTGCGCAATCCGGCGTGGCAGGAGTTGCTGGAGGAAGACTTTAAGATGCTGGGCGACTATCTGGAGCGGCACCCCGCGCCGGAGACCGCCTCGGAATAATAATAAGGAGCGTATATGTCCCTGGAGCGCCTGGGGGTAGGTACCTATAGAACGGCCCGTACTGCCGATACGGAGCATTTTGGCGAGCTGGTCGCACCGTGTCTAGAAGATGGCGATGTGCTGATCTTGACCGGCGGCCTCGGGGTGGGCAAAACCCACTTTACCAAGGGCGTTTCGCGCGCTCTGGGCGATGAGCATATGGTCACGAGCCCTACGTTCGCACTCATGGCCGTTCATGACCAAGGGCGTATTCCGCTGTTCCATTTTGATCTGTACCGCCTGGAGCATGCCTACGAGCTTGAGGATACGGGCATTTTTGACGTGCTGGGCTATGAGGGTGTTTGCCTGCTGGAATGGGGCGAGCAGTTTCAGGATGAACTGACAGATGAGTATCTTTCGGTGACGCTTAAGCGCGATGAGGACGACAGCGACGTGCGAACGATAACGCTCAAGGCGCACGGCGAGCGCGCGGATGAGCTTTCCCATTTGATAGATAAGGCTGTACAAGATGAGCTTGCATAGGGACAACGCGCCGGTGGTGGCGCTCGATACTTCGACCGACATGCTTGCCTGCGCGGTAAGCTGGATTGATGTGCAGACAGGTGAGACGAAGCTGGTGAGTGGGGACCATCTGTGTCGCCGCCATGCCAACGTGGAGCTCGTGAATACTGTTGATGACCTACTGAAGCAGGCCGGCCTGGATCGCAGCGATGTCGGCTGTTATGTGGTCGGTCGCGGTCCCGGCTCGTTTACGGGCGTGCGTATCGGCATCTCCACCGCAAAGGGTCTGGCGCACGGTGCCAATGTGCCGTTGCTGGGCGTGTCGACGCTCGATGCTTGCGCCTGGACGGCATGGAAGGCCGGCGTGCGCGGCAAGCTTGGTGTTCTTGCCGATGCCATGCGCGGCGAGGTGTACCCGGCGCTCTATGTGCTGGGGGATGAGGGCCCCGAGCGTCTGTTTGAGCGCGAGCGCGTGGTCAAGGCCGCCGTGGCGCTTGATGAGTGGCGCCAGACCGCGGACTGGGATCAGGTTCAGCTGACTGGTGACGGTCTCGTGCGTTATGGCAAACTGCTGGGCGAGGATGAGACGGCGCGCTGCGTGGAGCGAGACCTGTGGTGGCCCTCGGGCGAGGGCCTGCTGATGGCGCACGCCGCAGGCGATGGCGATCCGGCTCGCGTCTTGCCGATCTATACGCGCCTTTCGGACGCCGAGGAAAACGAGCGCAAGCGTCTGGGCCTTGCCGAGAGCGCGCAGAGTGAGGTGACAGGTGTTGCCGACGAGCTTGCCGGACGTCATCTGCAATTCCGCCCCATGGGCGCGGCGGATGCCGAGGGCGCGAGCGCACTGGAGACCGCCTGCTTTGAAGGCGCCGGACACGAGGCGTGGACGCCGGGCATGTTCCTGTCCGAGCTGGGCGAGGACGTTGCCGCGCCACGTAGCTGGTGGGTGGCGCACGACGACGGCCGTCTGCTGGGTCTTGCCGGCGGTATGGTCGTCGACGGGGACGTGCAGATTATGGACGTTGCCGTCGATCCGGCGCATCGCCGCGAGGGCATCGCCCGCAAGCTTCTGTCGCACGTGAGCTATGACGCGCAGATGCTCGGCTGCACCACGGCTTCGCTTGAGGTTGAGGACGGCAACGAGGCCGCAATTGCGCTCTATGCCGCTCTGGGCTTTACCGAGGCGGGTCGTCGCCTTGGCTATTACGGTGCCGGCAAGGATGCCATCGTCATGACGGCGCCGCTGCCCCTGGTGCTTCCTCTCGACAATGCCTCGCCCGAGCCGACGGCTGCCGAACAGCGTGTATGGCCGCTGCCCGCGCCCGAACGCACCGCTGAGGAGCGTGCCGAAATCGAGCGCCGCCGCCTGGTGCTTGCCATCGAGAGCTCCTGCGACGAGACAGCCGTGGCAATTATCGATGCGGATGGCAATATACTGGCCAACCAGGTGTCGACACAGATTGATTTTCATGCTCGCTTTGGCGGCGTGGTGCCCGAGATCGCCTCGCGCAAGCACGTTGAGGTCATCGTGAGCGTCGTGGACGCGGCACTCGAGGACGCCGCAGCGTCGCTGGGCCTTACGGGCGGAGCCATTGCACCAAGTGAGCTTGCCGCCGTGGGCGTGACGCAAGGTCCGGGCCTGGTGGGTGCCTTGGTGGTGGGTGTCGCCTTTGCCAAGGGCTTTGCGTATGCTGCCGGCAAACCGCTGGTGTGCGTCAATCATCTGGAGGGTCACCTGTTTGCCAACCTGTTGGCGCAGCCCGACCTCAAGCCGCCGTTTATCTTTACGCTTGTTTCGGGCGGGCACACCATGCTCGTGCACGTAAGGGCATGGGGCGACTACGAGGTGCTTGGCGAGACGCTTGACGACGCCGTGGGCGAAGCCTTCGACAAGGTGGCAAAGGCACTGGGCCTTGGCTATCCCGGAGGCCCCATCATCTCCAAGCTTGCCGAGACGGGCAACCCTAAGGCGATTGATTTCCCCCGCGCGCTGAACAGCAGGGGCGACTACCGCTTCTCGCTTTCGGGCCTCAAGACGGCGGTGACGCTCTACATCGAGCAGGAGACCAAGGCCGGGCGCACGATTCACCTGCCCGATCTGGCAGCTTCGTTTGAGGCAGCTGTCTTTGACGTGCAGTACAAGAAGGCCAAAAACGCCCTGCATGCTACCGGGTGCAAGGAGTATTGGATCGG